>NZ_FMCI01000222.1 GCF_900091845.1 Streptomyces sp. SolWspMP-5a-2 | reverse complement strand
GGACCGCAGCTCGCCACCGCGCCCGCCCCGCCGCGGCGCCCGCGCGGGCCTCGCACGCCCACCGCCCGCTCGCTCGTGTGTGCTGCCGAGCCGCCGCGAGGCGTCCGAAAGCGAGCGGTCGGCGCCCGCGCCCGCACCCTCCTTATGTCCACCGAACGGCTGACGGCGGTCCCCGTGCGGCACAATGGCCCCAGCCCGAAGAAGGTCCAACTCTCAAGCAGGCGGAATCGGCGTGATGAGCAAGACCACAGTGAAAGACGTCTCCACCGAGTCCCCCTCCGGCAGCTCTCCCGCCGGGCCGCGCACGGTGGGCGGCAGCCGCGCCTTCGCGGTGCTGCTGCTGATCACGGGCGCGGCCGGACTGCTCGCCGCGTGGGTCATCACGATCGACAAGTTCAAGCTGCTCGAGGCCAAGGTGGCGGGCACCACCTTCACCCCCGGGTGCAGCCTCAACCCCGTCGTCTCCTGCGGCAGCGTCATGGAGTCCAAGCAGGCCGCCGCCTTCGGGTTCCCCAACCCGATGCTCGGCCTGGTCGCCTACGGCATCGTCATCTGCGTCGGCATGACCCTGCTCGCCCGCGCCCGCTTCCCGCGCTGGTACTGGCTCACCTTCAACGCGGGCACCCTCTTCGGCGTGGCCTTCTGCACCTGGCTGCAGTTCCAGTCGCTGTACCGCATCAACGCGCTCTGCCTCTGGTGCTCGCTGGCCTGGGTCGCCACGATCGTCATGTTCTGGTACGTGACGTCGTTCAACGTCCGCAACGACTTCCTGCCCGCCCCGCGCTGGCTCAAGGGCTTCTTCGGCGAGTTCACCTGGGTCGTGCCCGTGCTCCACATCGGGATCATCGGCATGCTGATCCTGACCCGCTGGTGGGACTTCTGGACCAGCTGACCGCCCCGGTCGGCGTTGTCGGTGCCGTGAATTAGGGTTCATGACGTGGAGCCCGACCTGTTCACCGCAGCCGCAGAAGAACGCCAGGAGAAGGACCCCGCGGGAAGCCCGCTCGCCGTCCGGATGCGCCCGCGCACCCTCGACGAGGTGATGGGCCAGCAGCACCTGCTGAAACCCGGCTCCCCGCTGCGCCGCCTGGTCGGCGAGGGCTCGGGCGGGCCCGCGGGCCCCTCCTCGGTGATCCTCTGGGGCCCGCCCGGCACCGGCAAGACCACCCTCGCGTACGTCGTCTCCAAGGCCACCGACAAGCGCTTCGTCGAACTGTCGGCGATCACCGCGGGCGTCAAGGAGGTCCGCGCCGTCATCGACGGCGCCCGCCGCGCCACCGGCGGCTACGGCAAGGAGACCGTCCTCTTCCTGGACGAGATCCACCGCTTCAGCAAGGCCCAGCAGGACTCCCTGCTGCCCGCCGTGGAGAACCGCTGGGTGACGCTCGTCGCGGCCACCACCGAGAACCCGTACTTCTCCGTGATCTCCCCGCTGCTCTCCCGCTCCCTGCTGCTCACCCTCGAACCCCTCACCGACGACGACCTGCGCGGCCTGCTGCGCCGGGCCACCGCCGACGAACGGGGCCTCGGCGGCGCCGTCACCCTCCCCGGGGAGACGGAGGACCACCTGCTGCGGATCGCCGGCGGTGACGCCCGCCGCGCCCTGACCGCCCTGGAGGCCGCCGCGGGCGCCGCCCTCGACAAGGGCGAGGAGACGCTGACGCTGGCCACCCTGGAGGAGACGGTCGACCGGGCGGCGGTCACCTACGACCGCGACGGCGACCAGCACTACGACGTCGCCAGCGCCCTCATCAAGTCGATCCGCGGCTCGGACGTCGACGCCGCCCTGCACTACCTGGCCCGCATGATCGAGGCGGGCGAGGACCCCCGCTTCATCGCCCGCCGCCTGATGATCTCCGCCAGCGAGGACATCGGCCTCGCCGACCCCAACGCCCTGCCCCTCGCGGTCGCCGCCGCCCAGGCCGTCGCGATGATCGGCTTCCCGGAGGCCGCCCTCACCCTCAGCCACGCCACCATCGCCCTGGCCCTGGCCCCCAAGTCCAACGCGGCGACGACCGCGATCGGCGCCGCCATGGAGGACGTCCGCAAGGGGCTGGCGGGACCGGTGCCCGCGCATCTGCGCGACGGCCACTACAAGGGCGCCGCCAAGCTCGGCCACGCGCAGGGGTACGTCTACCCGCACGACCTGCCCGAGGGCATCGCCGAGCAGCAGTACGCGCCGGACGCCCTCAAGGACCGCGCCTACTACACGCCCACCCGGCACGGCGGCGAGGCACGGTACGCGGACGCCGTCGAGTGGACCAGGAACCGGCTCGGTCGCAAGCGGTCCTGAGCGGCCTGTAGACTGCCCACCAGTGCTGCGTCCCGTGCCGTCAGAGCGGGACAGTCAGCCGGAGCCCGGTCCCTCGCGGATCGGCTCCAGGAGCGTCGCGCACCGTCGAACGGTGTCGCGGGCAGCCCACCACCGTCCGGGTCTCCCGGAACAGGTCGGTGGGCCACTCGCGTGCTGCACGTATGTGCCCAGAAACAGGGGAGCGGCTGCCCGGCAGGTCCCGAGCGGACCCGGCGGGTCTCCCCGGCTGCGGATGCGACCTCCCTCAACCCTGACAAGCCGATCCAAGGAAATGAGAGACAGTGGCGAACCAGCCCCGTCCCAAGGTCAAGAAGTCGCGTGCTCTCGGCATCGCGCTGACCCCGAAGGCCGTCAAGTACTTCGAGGCGCGCCCCTACCCGCCGGGCGAGCACGGCCGCGGCCGCAAGCAGAACTCGGACTACAAGGTCCGTCTGCTGGAGAAGCAGCGGCTGCGCGCGCAGTACGACGTGTCCGAGCGCCAGCTCGTCCGCGCCTACGAGCGTGCCTCCAAGGTCCAGGGCAAGACCGGTGAGGCCCTGATCATCGAGCTCGAGCGCCGCCTCGACGCCCTGGTCCTGCGTTCGGGCATCGCCCGCACCATCTACCAGGCCCGTCAGATGGTCGTGCACGGCCACATCGAGGTCAACGGCCAGAAGGTCGACAAGCCGTCGTTCCGCGTCCGTCCCGACGACGTCGTGATGGTCCGCGAGCGCAGCCGTGAGAAGACCCTCTTCTCCATCTCCCGTGAGGGCGGCTTCGCCCCCGAGGGCGAGACCCCGCGCTACCTCCAGGTGAACCTCAAGGCCCTGGCGTTCCGCCTGGACCGCGAGCCGAACCGCAAGGAGATCCCGGTGATCTGCGACGAGCAGCTCGTCGTCGAGTACTACGCCCGCTGATCACCGGCAGGCGGTAGCACCACCTCAGCCCGCCGTCTCCCCGCCCCTGTGGGCGCGGGAGGCGGCGGGTTCCTGCGTTCCGGGCCCCTGGGACGCGGGGCGCGCGGGCGCGCACGCGGTGGCCTCCGCGGTCCGCGGCGGCCGTCCCAGCGCCCGCGCCAGGGCCGCCTCGGGCGCCAGCGCCGTGCCCTCGCGCAGCCCCTCTCGGTACCGCGCGTCGCCCAGCGCCTCCCGCGCCAGCGCCTCGCACCTCTCGTGCGGCGCGTTGTAGTGGGCCGAGCCGAACAGCGGCAGCCCCACCGACGGCCACATCCGGGCCGCCACGCCCTGCAGCACCGCCGCCTCCGCCGCGTCCCCGTCGACCGCCGTGACCAGCGCCAGCAGCTCCACCGTCAGCACCGACGCCAGCAGGTCGTGGAAGGCGTGCGCGCCGGTCAGGCACTCGACGAGCAGCGCCCGCGCCGCCGCCTGGTCGCCGTCGGCCCAGGCCGCGTACGCCAGCACGTACAGGGCGTAGCCGCGGGTCCACCGCTCGCCGTGCCGCTCGCAGACCCGGCGCACGTTCTCGCACAGCCGCACCGCGTCCGGCAGATCGCCCTGGAAGGCACGGGCCATCGCCAGCTCCACCTGCCCCATCAGGACGTTGCTGTTCAGCTCGCCGATCTCCCGGTAGCGGGCGAGCGCCGACCGCAGCAGCGCCTCCGCCCGGGGCAGGTCGTCCGAGACCAGCGCCAGGCAGCCGGTGCGGTGCTCCGCGTACGCCACCGCGACCGGGTCGGCGCGCAGCTCCGCCTCCTGGCGGCAGGCGCGCAGCACCCCGAGCGCGCGTGCCGTGTCCCCCTGGAGCACCGCCACGTACCCGAGCACCCACAGCGCCTTCAGCCGGGCCCCCTCGTGCCCGGACTCGGCCCGCACCGCCTGTTCGAGCCAGTGCCTGCCCTCCGAGAGCCGCCCGCACCCCGCCCAGTAGAACCAGAGCGAGCCCGCGAGGGTCTGGCCCAGGTGGGCCTCGTCCGGTTCCGCCAGGGAGTGTTCGAGGGCCCGGCGCAGATTGGGCAGCTCCGTCTCGGTCCGGGCGGCGACCTCGGCCTGGCGCGGCGAGAACCAGTCCAGCTCGCACCAGGTCGCGAGCCCCAGGTACCAGTCCCGGTGGCGGCGCCGCAGCCGCTGCTCGTCCCCGGTCGCCGCCAGCCACTCGGCACCGTAGGCGCGGACGGTGTCCAGCATCCGGTAGCGGACCCCGGTCGGTGACTCCTCGCGGGCCAGCACCGACTGCGCGAGCAGCTCCGACAGCACGTCCAGGACGTCGTCGGCGGCCAGACCGTCCCCGGCGCAGACGTACTCGACGGCCTCCAGGTCGACGGACCCGGCGAACACGGAGAGCCGGGCCCACAGCAACCGCTGTGCGGGCGTGCACAGTTCGTGGCTCCAGCCGATCGCCGTGCGCAGGGTGCGGTGGCGCGGCGGGGCGTCCCTGCGCTCGCCGGTCAGCAGCCGGAACCGGTCGTCGAGCCGTTCGAGGAGCCGGGCGGGGGAGAGGGCGCCGAGCCGCCCCGCGGCCAGTTCGAGGGCGAGCGGGATGCCGTCGAGCCGTCGGCACACGTCCCGGACGTCGGCGTCGTCGCCGGTGTCGACGCCCAGCGCGGCGGCCCGCTCCCGCAGCAGCGCGACCGCGTCGTCCCCGGGCAGCGGGGCCAGCGGCAGCACCCGTTCACCGGTCAGCGCCAGCGGCCGGCGGCCCACCGCGAGCACCCGCAACCCCGGTGCCCGGCGCAGCAGTTCGGCGACCAGTCCGGCGCACGCGTCCACCAGGTGCTCGAACCCGTCGAGGACCAGCAGCAGTTCGCGGTCGGCGAGGTGGGCCAGCAGCGTGCCGCGCGGCGGCCGGGTGGTGTGGTCGGTCAGGCCGAGGGCGGCCACCACCGCGTGCTCGACGAAGCGCGGGTCGCGCACCGGGGCCAGCTCCACCCACCCCACGCCGTCGCGCGGGGCCCGCCCGGCCGCGGCCCGTGCCGCGAGCCGGGTCTTGCCGACCCCGCCGGGGCCGGTGACCGTCACCAGCCGGGCGGTGCCGAGCGCCCGCCCGAGGGCCGCGAGTTCGGCGGCGCGGCCGACGAAGGCGTCGATCTCCGGGGGCGGACCGCCCACCGCGGGGGAGTCCTCGGGCTCAGTCGCTCGCATGGGACACGGAGCGTACTGAACCGTATGCAGGGCGTACAATCGGCCCGCGCGACCCGGCGGGACGGCCGGGGTAATCCGGTACGGAGCGGCTGTCCCGTCGCGATAGGCTCGGGAGACGACTTATTGTCCCCAGACGTTTCAGGGAGCGGGTGCGCGCGGTGTCCGGTGGAGAGGTGGCCGGGATCCTGGTGGCCGTCTTCTGGGCGATCCTGGTCTCCTTCCTCGCCGTCGCACTGGTGAGGGTGGCCCAGACGCTCAAGGCGACCACCAAGCTGGTGGCGGACGTGACCGATCAGGCCGTCCCGCTGCTCGCGGACGCGTCGGCGGCCGTGCGGTCCGCGCAGACCCAGATCGACCGGGTCGACTCGATCGCCTCCGACGTGCAGGAAGTCACCTCCAACGCCTCCGCGCTCTCCTCGACCGTCGCCTCGACGTTCGGCGGCCCGCTGGTCAAGGTCGCGGCCTTCGGCTACGGCGTGCGCCGGGCCCTCGGCGGCCGCCGGGACGACGAGCCCGCCCTGGCCGCGCGCCGCCGCACCGTGCTGGTGGGCCGTACGGTCCCGTCCGCGCGGCGGGGGAAGCGGAACAACCGCGGAAAGAAGGACTGAGCGAGCGATGTTCCGCCGTACGTTCTGGTTCACCACGGGTGTCGCCGCCGGTGTCTGGGCCACCACCAAGGTCAACCGCAAGCTGAAGCAGCTGACCCCCGAGCACCTCGCCGCGGCCGCGGCCAACAAGGCGCTCGACGCGGGGCACCGGATCAAGGACCGCGCGGTCGGCTTCGCGCTGGACGTCCGCGACAACATGGCGCAGCGCGAGGCCGAGCTGACCGACGCGCTCGGCATCGACGCGGACCCCGAACTCCCCGCGCCGCGGCGGCACGCCGCCCTGGAGAACCGCAACCACCCGAAGTACCTCGAAGCCACGACGTACTCGGACCCGAACAACCGGAATGAGGACCACTGATGGAGTCGGCAGAGATCCGCCGCCGCTGGCTGAGCTTCTTCGAGGAGCGCGGTCACACCGTCGTCCCTTCGGCGTCGCTCATCGCGGACGACCCGACTCTGCTCCTCGTCCCGGCGGGCATGGTGCCCTTCAAGCCGTACTTCCTGGGTGAGGTCAAGGCGCCCTTCCCGCGCGCCACCAGCGTGCAGAAGTGCGTGCGCACGCCGGACATCGAGGAGGTCGGCAAGACCACCCGGCACGGCACCTTCTTCCAGATGTGCGGCAACTTCTCCTTCGGCGACTACTTCAAGGAGGACGCCGTCAAGTTCGCCTGGGAGCTGCTCACCTCGCCCCAGGACAAGGGCGGTTACGGCCTGGAGCCGGAGCGCCTGTGGATCACCGTCTACAAGGACGACGACGAGGCCGAGCGCATCTGGCACGACGTCGTGGGCGTGCCGAAGGAGCGCATCCAGCGCCTCGGCATGAAGGACAACTACTGGTCCATGGGCGTCCCCGGCCCGTGCGGTCCGTGTTCCGAGATCAACTACGACCGCGGCCCCGAGTTCGGCGCCGAGGGCGGCCCGGCCGTCAACGACGAGCGGTACGTGGAGATCTGGAACCTGGTCTTCATGCAGTACGAGCGCGGCCAGGGCATCGGCAAGGACAACTTCGAGATCCTCGGCGAGCTGCCCAGCAAGAACATCGACACGGGCCTCGGCCTGGAGCGCCTGGCGATGATCCTGCAGGGCGTGCAGAACATGTACGAGATCGACACCTCGATGGCCGTCATCGAGCGGGCCACCGCGCTGACCGGTGTGGCCTACGGCGACGCCCACGCCTCGGACGTCTCGCTGCGCGTGGTCACCGACCACATGCGCACCTCCGTGATGCTCATCGGCGACGGCGTCACCCCCGGCAACGAGGGCCGCGGCTACGTGCTGCGCCGCATCATGCGCCGCGCCATCCGCAACATGCGGCTGCTGGGCGCCACGGGACCGGTCGTCCTCGACCTCATCGACACCGTCATCGCCATGATGGGCCAGCAGTACCCGGAGCTGGTCAGCGACCGCGAGCGGATCGAGAAGGTCGCCGTCGCCGAGGAGAACGCGTTCCTCAAGACGCTGAAGGCCGGCACCAACATCCTCGACACCGCCGTCACCGACACCAAGGCCACCGGCGGCACGGTCCTCGCCGGTGACAAGGCGTTCCTGCTCCACGACACCTGGGGCTTCCCGATCGACCTCACCCTGGAGATGGCCGCCGAGCAGGGCCTGTCCGTGGACGAGGACGGCTTCCGGCGCTTGATGAAGGAGCAGCGGGAGCGGGCCAAGGCCGACGCCAGGTCCAAGAAGACCGGCCACGCCGACATGGGCGCCTACCGCGAGATCGCGGACGCCGCCGGTGCCACCGACTTCATCGGCTACAGCGACACCGAGGGCGAGACGACGATCGTCGGCATCCTCGTCGACGGTGTCTCCTCCCCGGCCGCCAGCGAGGGCGACGAGGTCGAGATCGTCCTCGACCGCACCCCGTTCTACGCCGAGGGCGGCGGCCAGATCGGCGACACCGGGCGGATCAGGGTCGACTCCGGTGCCGTCGTCGAGGTCCGCGACACCCAGAAGCCGGTGCCGGGCGTGTACGTCCACAAGGGCGTCGTCCAGGTGGGCGAGGTCACCGTCGGCGCCAAGGCGCAGGCCAGCATCGACCGCAGGCGCCGCACCGCCATCGCCCGCGCCCACTCGGCCACCCACCTCACCCACCAGGCGCTGCGTGACGCGCTCGGCCCGACGGCCGCCCAGGCCGGTTCCGAGAACCAGCCCGGCCGCTTCCGCTTCGACTTCGGCTCGCCCGCCGCCGTCCCGACGGCCGTGATGACCGACGTCGAGCAGAAGATCAACGAGGTCCTCGCCCGCGACCTGGACGTGCACGCCGAGGTCATGGGCATCGACGACGCCAAGAAGCAGGGCGCCATCGCGGAGTTCGGCGAGAAGTACGGCGAGCGGGTCCGGGTGGTGACCATCGGCGACTTCTCCAAGGAGCTGTGCGGCGGCACCCACGTCCACAACACCGCCCAGCTCGGCTTGGTCAAGCTGCTCGGCGAGTCCTCCATCGGCTCCGGGGTGCGCCGCATCGAGGCCCTCGTCGGCGTCGACGCCTACAACTTCCTGGCCCGCGAGCACACGGTCGTCGCCCAGCTCCAGGAGCTGATCAAGGGACGCTCCGAGGAGCTGCCGGAGAAGGTCTCCGCGATGCTCGGCAAGCTGAAGGACGCCGAGAAGGAGATCGAGAAGTTCCGCGCGGAGAAGGTGCTCCAGGCCGCCGCCGGGCTCGCCGAGTCCGCCAAGGACGTGCGGGGCGTGGCCGTCGTCACCGGGCAGGTCCCGGACGGCACCACCCCCGACGACCTGCGCCGCCTCGTCCTCGACGTGCGCGGGCGGATCCAGGGCGGCCGGGCCGTCGTCGTCGCGCTCTTCACGATCGGGAACGGCAAGCCCCTCACCGTCATCGCCACCAACGAGGCCGCCCGCGAGCGTGGCCTCAAGGCCGGTGACCTGGTCAGGGCCGCGGCCAAGACCCTCGGCGGCGGCGGTGGCGGCAAGCCGGACGTCGCCCAGGGCGGCGGCCAGAACCCGGCGGCCGTCGGCGAGGCCGTCGAGGCGGTCGAGCGGCTCGTGGCGGACACCGCCAAGTGACCGCTGTCATGCGCAGGGGCCGCCGGATCGCGATCGACGTCGGGGACGCCAGGATCGGGGTCGCCTCGTGCGACCCCGACGGGATCCTCGCCACGCCGGTCGAGACGGTGCCCGGCCGGGACGTCCCGGCGGCCCACCGCAGGCTGCGGCAGCTCGTCGAGGAGTACGAACCGATCGAAGTCGTCGTCGGGCTCCCTCGCTCCCTCAAGGGGGGCGAGGGCCCGGCCGCGGTGAAGGTCAGGGCGTTCGCCCAGGAGCTGGCCCGGGGGGTCGCGCCGGTGCCGGTCCGCCTGGTCGACGAGCGGATGACGACCGTGACGGCCAGTCAGGGACTGCGCGCCTCGGGGGTGAAGTCCAGGAAGGGCCGCTCGGTCATCGACCAGGCAGCCGCTGTGATCATCCTTCAGCAGGCACTCGAATCCGAACGGGTGTCAGGTAAAGCCCCCGGCGAGGGCGTCGAAGTGGTCATCTGATCGCGATACGGTAACGTTCCGCGCGATGCGATGGTTTTCGAACAGCCACCGCACAGCAAGAGACGGAACGGAAACCGGCCCCCGCCGCGTGACGTGCCGCCTCGCGGCTCTAGGGGATCGATGACTGAGTATGGCCGGGGCCGTGGCTCCGAACCGTGGCATCCCGAGGACCCGTTGTTCGGGGACGGCGGATGGGGAGGACAGCAGGCCCACGCGGGTCAGCAGTCCCCCTACGGCGGCCAGCCGCAGCACCATCCGGAGCAGCCGCAGCAGCCCTACCAGGGCGACTGGGGCGACGGCGGCCAGGCCGCGTACGCCCAGGGGCAGCCGCAGCAGCAGCAGTACCCTCAGTACGAACAGCCGTACGGTCAGCAGCCGCAGTACGCTGATCAGACCCAGCAGCAGTTCGGTCATCAGCAGCAGGACCAGTACGGTCATCAGCCTCAGCAGCAGTACGGTGATCAGACCCAGCAGCAGTACGCGGGTCACGCGCAGCAGCCGTACGGCGACGGCGCCTGGGCCGGGGGCGCCCAGACGTACGCGCCCTACCCCGACCCGACCGATCCGTACGCCCAGCAGTCGGCCGGGTACGGCGGGGAGCAGCCCGACTTCTACAACACGCCCGACGCCTATCCGCCGCCGGAGCCGCCGAGCCGCCGGGCTGCCGAACCCGAACCCAAGGTCGACTGGGACCCGGGGCCCGATCAGGGCGAACACGCGTTCTTCGCGGACGGCGACGACGACCGGGACGAGCCCGACGGGGACGAGCCCGGCGGGCGCGGCGGCCGCAGCGACCGGCGCGGGCGGGGCGGCAAGGAGAAGAAGAAACGCAACGGCTGCGCCTGCCTCGTGGTGCTGCTGGTCTTCGGCGGCGGCTTCGGCGGCGTCTGCTATTTCGGCTACCAGTTCTACCAGAACCGTTTCGGTGCGGCGCCCGACTTCGCGGGCAGCGGCTCCGGGGCCGCCGTGACCGTCCAGATCCCCGACGGCGCGGGCGGTTACGACATCGGACGGCGCCTCAAAGAGGTCGGTGTCGTCAAGAGCGTCGACGCGTTCGTGGCCGCCCAGCAGCAGAATCCCGAGGGCAAGAAGATCCAGGCCGGTGCCTATCTCCTGAAAAAGGAGATGTCCGCCGCGAGCGCCGTCAAGATGATGCTCGACCCCAAGAGCCAGAACAATGTGATCGTGACTCCGGGGCAGCGCAACATCAAGATCTACAAGGCGATCGACGCGAAACTCGGTCTGTCCTCCGGCGCCACCCGGAAGATCGCCGAGAAGGAATACAAGAGCCTCGGACTGCCCAGCTGGGCGAACAGCAACAACCAGATCAAGGACCCGCTGGAAGGCTTCCTCTTCCCGGGCACCTATCCCGCGGCCAAGGGCATGAAGCCGGAATCCGTGCTCAAGTCGATGGTCGGCAGGGCCGTCACCACGTACGGCCGCTACGACCTCGCCGCGAAGGCCAAGTCCTTCGATCTGAAGAACCCGTTGGAGCTGGTCACGGTCGCGAGCCTGGTCCAGGCCGAGGGCAAGACCGACGACGACTTCCGCAAGATGGCCGAGGTCGTCTACAACCGCCTCAAGCCCGACAACACCGAGACCAACCGCAAGCTCCAGTTCGACTCGACCTTCAACTACCTGAAGAACGAGAGCAACATCCACATCAGCGAGTCCGAGATCAACACCAACAAGGACCCGTACAACACGTACACCAACGTCGGTCTGCCACCCGGACCCATCGGCAACCCGGGCGAGGACGCCCTCAAGGCGGCCATGAACCCGACCAGTGACGGCTGGATCTATTTCGTCGCCACCGACGGAAAGAGCCTCACCGAGTTCGCCAGGACCCTCGCCGAATTCAATCAGCTCAAGGAAAAGTTCAATGCCAGCTCGGGCAACTGACGCCCGCCGGGCGGCCGTCCTCGGCTCGCCCATCGCCCACTCGCTCTCCCCGGTGCTGCACCGCGCCGCCTACGACGAGCTGGGCCTGACGGACTGGTCGTACGACCGGTTCGACGTCGACGAGGCCGCGCTGCCCGGCTTCGTCGACGGGCTCGGCCCCGAGTGGGCCGGGCTCTCGCTGACCATGCCGCTGAAGCGGGCCGTCATCCCGCTCCTCGACGCGGTCAGCGACACGGCGGCCTCCGTCGAGGCGGTCAACACCGTCGTCCTCACCGACGACGGCCGCCGCCTCGGCGACAACACCGACATCCCCGGCATGGTCGCCGCGCTGCGCGAGCGCGGCATCGAACAGGTCGACTCGGCCGCGGTGCTCGGCGCCGGGGCCACCGCGTCCTCCGCCCTCGCCGCGCTCGCCCGGATCTGCACCGGCGAGGTCGTCGCCTACGTCCGCAGCGCCGACCGGGCCGCCGAGATGCGGCAGTGGGGCGAGCGCCTGGGCATCCAGGTGCGCACCGCCGACTGGGCCGACGCCGCCGACGCGCTGCGCGCCCCCCTCGTCGTCGCCACCACCCCCGCCGGGACCACCGACGCGCTCGCCGCCGCCGTCCCCGAGCGCCCCGCCACCCTCTTCGACGTCCTCTACGAGCCGTGGCCCACCGCGCTCGCCGCCCGCTGGTCGGCGTACGGCGGGGCCGTCGTCGGCGGCCTCGACCTCCTGGTCCACCAAGCGGTGCTCCAGGTCGAGCAGATGACCGGACGCGCCCCCGCGCCCGTCGAGGTCATGCGCAAAGCGGGCGAACACGCGCTCGAATCCCGCTGAGGTCCGCTCGTCCGCCTGATGGACCGGCGGCCTTCTCCCGCACCCGGACGTGGGAGGATCGGAACGGCGGGCCGGGGCCGCGCACCCGGTGGCGCCGTCGCCGTACGACGCGCGTACGCAGGCAGTACCAGGGCGCGAGCACTGAGGAGCACCGTTGAGCAGGTTGCGCTGGCTGACCGCGGGAGAGTCCCACGGTCCCGCACTCGTGGCGACGCTGGAGGGCCTTCCCGCCGGCGTGCCGATCACCACGGAGATGGTGGCGGACCATCTGGCCCGGCGCCGCCTCGGTTACGGACGCGGCGCCCGGATGAAGTTCGAGCGCGACGAGGTCACCTTCCTCGGCGGCGTCCGGCACGGCCTCACCCTCGGCTCCCCGGTCGCCGTCATGGTCGGCAACACCGAGTGGCCCAAGTGGGAGCAGGTCATGGCGGCCGACCCGGTCGACCCCGAGATCCTCGGCGGGCTCGCCCGCAACGCCCCCCTGACCCGCCCCCGCCCCGGCCACGCCGACCTCGCGGGGATGCAGAAGTACAACTTCGACGAGGCCCGCCCGATCCTGGAGCGCGCCTCCGCCCGGGAGACCGCGGCCCGCGTCGCGCTCGGCGCCGTCGCCCGCTCCTACCTCAAGGAGACGGCCGGGATCGAGATCGTCAGCCACGTCGTCGAGCTGGCCGCCGCCAAGGCGCCCTACGGCGTGTACCCGACCCCGGCCGACGTCGAGAAGCTGGACGCCGACCCGGTGCGCTGCCTGGACGCCGACGCCTCGAAGGCGATGGTCGCGGAGATCGACCAGGCCCACAAGGACGGCGACACCCTCGGCGGCGTCGTCGAGGTCCTCGCCTACGACGTGCCCGTCGGCCTCGGCTCGCACGTCCACTGGGACCGCAGGCTCGACGCCCGGCTCGCCGCCGCCCTCATGGGCATCCAGGCCATCAAGGGCGTCGAGGTCGGCGACGGCTTCGACCTCGCGCGGGTGCCCGGCTCCAAGGCGCACGACGAGATCGTCGCCACCGACGAGGGCATCCGGCGCGCCAGCGGCCGCTCCGGCGGCACCGAGGGCGGCCTGACCACCGGCGAGCTGCTGCGGGTGCGCGCCGCGATGAAGCCCATCGCCACCGTGCCGCGGGCCCTGCGGACCGTCGACGTCGCCACCGGCGAGGCCACCCAGGCCCACCACCAGCGCTCCGACGTCTGCGCGGTGCCCGCCGCCGGCATCGTCGCCGAGGCCATGGTCGCCCTGGTCCTCGCGGACGCCGTCGCGGAGAAGTTCGGCGGCGACAGCGTCCCCGAGACCCGCCGCAACGTGCGCTCCTACCTCGACCACCTGGCCGTCCGATGAGCGCCGCGCCCCGCGTCGTCCTGGTCGGGCCCATGGGCGTCGGCAAGTCCACCGTCGGGAAGCTGCTCGCCGAGCGGCTCGGCGTCGGCTACCGCGACACCGACGACGACATCGTCGCCGCCGAGGGCCGCACCATCGCGGAGATCTTCGTCGACGAGGGCGAACCGGTCTTCCGCGCCCTGGAGAAGAGCGCCGTCGGCCGGGCGCTCGCCGAGCACGACGGCGTCCTGGCGCTGGGCGGCGGCTCCGTCCTGGACGCCGACACCCGCGCGCTGCTCGCCGGACAGCGGGTCGTCTACCTCTCCATGGACGTCGAGGAGGCGGTCAGGCGCACCGGCCTCAACGCCGCCCGCCCGCTGCTCGCCGTCAACCCGCGCAAGCAGTGGCGCGAGCTGATGGAGGCGCGGCGCGCCCTGTACGAGGGGGTCGCCACGGCCGTCGTCGCGACGGACGGCCGCACCCCCGAAGAGGTCACTCAGATCGCCCTGGACGCACTGGAGTTGAAGGAAGCATGAGCGAGTCCGTGACGCGGATCCAGGTCGGCGGCACCGCGGGCAGCGAGCCGTACGAGGTCCTGGTGGGCCACCGGCTGCTGGGCGAACTGGGCGCGCTGGTCGGGGAGAAGGCCAAGCGCGTCGCCGTGATCCACCCCGAGGCGCTGGCCGAGACCGGCGAGGCGCTCCGCGCCGACCTGGCCGGGCAGGGCTTCGACACGGTCGCCATCCAGGTGCCCAACGCCGAGGAGGCCAAGACCGCCGAGGTCGCCGCCTACTGCTGGAAGGCGCTCGGCCAGTCCGGGTTCACCCGCACCGACGTCGTCGTCGGCGTCGGCGGCGGCGCCACCACCGACCTGGCCGGGTTCGTGGCCGCGACCTGGCTGCGCGGGGTGCGCTGGATCGCCGTACCGACCACTGTGCTCGCCATGGTGGACGCGGCCGTCGGCGGCAAGACCGGCATCAACACCGCCGAGGGCAAGAACCTGGTCGGCGCCTTCCACCCGCCGGCCGGCGTGCTGTGCGACCTGGCCGCCCTGGAGTCCCTCCCGGTCAACGACTACGTCTCCGGGCTCGCCGAGATCATCAAGGCGGGGTTCATCGCCGACCCGGCGATCCTCGACCTCATCGAGTCCGACCCGCAGGCCGCCCGCACCCCCGCGGGACCGCACACCGCCGAGCTGATCGAGCGCTCCATCCGGGTCAAGGCCGAGGTGGTCTCCTCCGACCTCAAGGAGGCCGGACTGCGCGAGATCCTCAACTACGGCCACACCCTGGGCCACGCCATCGAGAAGAACGAGCGCTACAAGTGGCGCCACGGCGCGGCCGTCGCCGTCGGCATGCACTTCGCCGCCGAACTCGGCCGTCTCGCGGGCCGGTTGGACGACGCGACGGCCGACCGCCACCGCACCGTGCTGGAAGCGGTCGGGCTGCCCCTGCACTACCGCTACGACCAGTGGCCGAAGCTGCTGGAGAACATGCGGGTCGACAAGAAGTCCCGCGGTGACCTGCTGCGCTTCATCGTCCTGGACGGGCTCGCCAAGCCGACCGTCCTGGAGGGCCCCGACCCCGCCGTGCTCGTCGCGGCCTACGGCGAAGTGGGGCAGTAAGTCCCCTTGTGATCCATCCGCCCGGTCCGCCGCGGGGCGACGGGCACCGCGGACCGCCCCCGGCCGTTCACCAAACGGCGGCCGGGGGCGGTACCGTTCGGTGGCGAGCGGGGCCCGCACCCGCCGCCAGCGCCCATCGCCTGTACGAGACGGAGTGGCACCGGATGCAGCACGCAGTGGGTCCTCCGCTGCCGCCGCCCCATCAGCCGGGGCACGGACCGGCCGAGAGCTGGTCCCCGGCCGCGCACCACCCGGGCCCCCAGCCCGCGGGCCCCCACCAGGGCCCACCACCCCCTGGCAGCCACCAGGCCCCGGTGCCGCCGCCCCCGGGCCCCCCTGCCTTCGCGCCGCACGGCCCGCCGATGCCCCCGCCGGAGACCACGGGCCACGTCCCGCTCCCGCCGGGCGCCCCGGTCGGCATCCCCACCCCCGCGCCCGCCGCCCCCGACCCCACGACGACCACCCTCGCGGTGCTCCTCATCGGCCCGGCCGGGGCGGGCAAGACCAGCGTCGCGAAGTACTGGGCCGAGCACCGCCGCGTCCCCACCGCCCACATCAGCCTCGACGACGTCCGCGAATGGGTCCGCTCCGGCTTCGCCGACCCCCAGTCCGGCTGGAACGACCACTCCGAGGCGCAGTACCGCCTGGCCCGCCGCACCTGCGGCTTCGCCGCGCGCAACTTCCTCGCCAACGGGATCTCCTGCATCCTCGACGACGCGGTCTTCCCCGACCGGCCCGTGGTCGGCCTCGGCGGCTGGAAGCGGCACGTGGGCCCTGGCCTGCTGCCCGTGGTGCTGCTGCCGGGTCTGGAGATCGTCCTGGAACGCAACGCGGAGCGCAGCGGCAACCGCCGTCTCACCGACGAGGAGGTCGCGCGCATCCACGGCCGGATGGCGGGCTGGTACGGCTCGGGACTGCCCATCATCGACAACTCCCAGCTCGACGTCCCCCAGACCGCGCGGATCCTCGACGACGTCCTGACCCGCTCGATCGCCAGCCCCCCGGCCTGGTGAGCGCCCGGCCGCCGCGGAGTCAGCGGAACGTTCCGGCCGCCGGGTCCGGCGGCCGGGCGCTCCCCGCTGCCCCACTCGGCCCTCTCGACCGGCGCGATCGGCGGCACGCTCCTACGCTCGCTGTATGCCCGAGGTGTACGCAGCCCGCCGATCCCGTCTCCGCGGACGCTTCAACGCGGCCGGCAGCACCGCTGCGCTCGTCTCGCGTCCCGCCAACGTCCGCTACCTCGCCGGACCGGTCCCCGAGGGCGCCGTCCTGCTCGTCGGCCGCACCGACGCGCACGACCTGCTCGTCTGCCCCGGCGCCGCGGACGACCGCGCCGCCGGTGCCAGGCCCGACGACGGCCTGCGCGTCCAGACCCTGCCCGGCACCGAGGGCGACCCCGCCGTCGCCGCAGCCGACCTCGCCGTCGGCACCGGATCCGACTGCCTCGCCGTGGAGGAGCACCACCTCACCATGGCCCGCCACCGGGCCATCCGCTCCGTCCTCCCGTCCTCCCGGCTGCGCCTGTCCGACCTGGACCGCGCCGTCGAACAGCTCCGGGTGGTGAAGGACGAGGAGGAGATCTCCTGCCTGCGCATCGGCGCCGAGATTGCCGACCAGGCGCTGGGCGAACTCCTGGAGTCCATCCTCGTCGGCCGCACCGAGCGCCACCTCGCCCTGGAGCTCGAACGCCGGCTCGTCGACCACGGCGCCGACGGACCCGCCTTCGCCACCTCCGTCGCCACCGGACCGCACGCCGGCCGACGGGCCCACCGGCCCACCGACCGGCGGGTCGAGGAGGGCGACTTCCTCTCCGTCTGCCTGGGCGCCACCTACCGCGGCTACCGCTCCCAGATCGGCCGGACCTTCGTCATCGGCACCACCCCCGCGCAGTGGCAGATCGACCTCTACGACCTCGTCTTCGCCGCTCAGCGCGCCGGACGGGAGGCGCTCGTCCCCGGCTCGGCCCACCGCGACGTCGACCGGGCGGCCCGTCAGGTCCTGGAGTGCGCCGGGTACACGGAGGGACTCCCGGCCGCCACCGGCCACGGCGTCGGACTCGAAATCGACGAGGACCCGCAGTTGGCCCCTGCGGCCATGGGTAAACTGGACGCTTGCGTGCCGGTCACCGTCGAACCCGGGGTCCACCTCCCGGGCCGGGGCGGCGTCCGGATCGATGACACGCTCGTCGTCCGCCCCGAGGCGGACGGCGGACCCGAGCTACTCACCATCACGACCAAGGAGCTGCTCGCGCTCTAGCCTCGCGCTGTGCGCCCGGCCCGTGGTCGTCCACGTCAGTCCAGGAGATTCCGCAACCGTGGCTTCCACGAACGACCTCAAGAACGGCCTGGTGCTCAAGCTCGACGGCGGCCAGCTGTGGTCCGTCGTCGAGTTCCAGCACGTCAAGCCCGGCAAGGGCCCGGCCTTCGTGCGCACCAAGCTGAAGAACGTGCTCTCCGGCAAGGTCGTCGACAAGACGTTCAACGCCGGTGTCAAGGTCGAGACGGCCACTGTCGACAAGCGCGACATGCAGTTCTCGTACATGGACGGCGAGTACTTCGTCTTCATGGACATGGAGACCTACGACCAGCTGATGGTCGACCGCAAGGCCGTCGGCGACGCCGCCAACTTCCTGATCGAGGGCTTCACCGCCACCGTCGCGCAGCACGAGGGCGAGGTGCTCTTCGTCGAGCTGCCGGCCGCCGTCGAGCTGGTCGTCCAGGAGACCGAGCCGGGCGTCCAGGGCGACCGCTCCACCGGCGGCACCAAGCCCGCCACCCTGGAGACCGGTCACCAGATCCAGGTCCCCCTCTTCATCACCACCGGAGAGAAGATCAAGGTCGACACCCGCACGAGCGACTACCTCGGCCGGGTGAACAGCTAACCGTGGCTGCCCGCAACACGGCCCGCAAGCGCGCCTTCCAGATCCTCTTCGAGGGCGACCAGCGCGGAACGGACGTCCTCACGGTCCTCGCGGACTGGATACGGCTCTCCCGGGACGACACCCGGCAGCCGCCGGTGAGCGAGTACACGATGCAGCTCGTCGAGGGCTACGCGCAGCACGCGCGGCGGATCGACGACCTGATCGCGCAGTACGCCGTGGGCTGGACGCTGGACCGGATGCCGGTCGTGGACCGCAACATCCTGCGTCTGGGGGCGTACGAGCTGATCTGGGTCGACGAGACCCCGGACGCCGTCGTCCTCGACGAGATGGTGCAGCTGGCGAAGGAGTTCTCCACCGACGAGTCGCCCTCGTTCGTGAACGGTCTGCTGGGCCGCTTCAAGGAGCTGAAGCCCTCGCTGCGCCGGGACGAGGCATAGCAGGCGCACCACCACGCCGTCGCGCCGACCGGGCGGCCGAAGACGCCGGAGGGCCCACAGCATCACGCTGCGGGCCCTCCGGCATCTCCGGCGGACGGCGACCGCGGCCGCGGCCGCCTGCGTCCCCGGACGGTGATCTCCACCGCCGGAAGCGCCGAGCCCCGGCCCGCCGAACCCCGCCGCTCCTGCGCGGGTGACGGTGGCACGCGGGCCGGGATGATACGCGGGGTGGGCGGGTGCCGCCCGGGGGACGCGCCGAGGGGGCCCGGAAATCCGTTCGCGGCCGCGCCTCTCGACACGGGGCGGGCCGCCCGTCGTCCTCCGCCCGCGCACGCCGTCGCGGACCCAGATCGGCAGGCCCTCCCGCGGCCCCCTGCCCTCGCGCGCCCGCGCACGCCGTCCGG
>NZ_FMCI01000225.1 GCF_900091845.1 Streptomyces sp. SolWspMP-5a-2 | reverse complement strand
ATCGGGTCCCGGGGTGGGCCCCGGCGGGGTGGGTGCGGGGTAGGGGTCGGTCATCCGAACCTCCGGCCTGTGGGTTGCTCGTCCGCTCTGGACTATCCCCCGCGTACCCAGACCCCTCGCGCTGACTCACCCCGGGGAAGGACCGTCGGGGACCGGGTGGATCAGCCGGGCGGCCGACGGGCGGCGGCTCTGGTACGTCCGGCCCCGCGCGGAGGGGTCAGAACCGGCCGGGGTGGTCCCGCAGCCACTGCTTCGCCGCGTCCAGCAGCTCGGGGTCGCCGGGCGCGGACACGTCGGGGTGGCGGGCGATCCACGCCGTGACGTACGGGCAGAGCGGGGCGACGGGCACGTCCTCGCGGGCGGCGACGGCGTACAGCTCGCGGGCCAGCGATCCGGCGATGCCCCGCCCCTCGTGCGCGGGCTCCACGACGGTGTGCACCGGGACCAGCGCGCGCCGGGGCGCGGTGAGCACGAAGTACTCGACGCGGCCCACCACCTGGCCGTCGGCGACGGCTTCGAGGCGGCCCGCCGTCCGGTCGTCACGGATCTCGATGTCGCTCATGGGCACGCTCCTGGTGCGGGGGTCACGCCGGTCGCCCGAGGGTAACCGACGGCGATCACCGCACCGCCGGGGCGGCCGGGGCTCAGCAGGTGGCGACCCCGGGCAGCCACTCGGGGCCCTTGATGTAGATGTTGGTCATCCAGGAGCCGTCGGTGAGCCTGGACCAGGCGTCGTTGGTGTACCCCTCGGCGGTCACCGTCTGGGCGTGGGCCTGGCAGACCACGTTGACGGTGGTCGGTTGTGGGAAGTAGTCGACGACGGGGGCGCCGACGTCGGCCGACGCGTGGGTGCGCACGCCCGTGCCCCAGGTCTGGAAGGGCTTGCTGCCCCCGCTCGGCGGCGGGGTGGGGCTGCCGCCGCAGTCCGGGACGCCGGGCAGCGAGGCCGGGCCCTTGATGTAGATGTTCGTCAGCCAGGAGCCGTCGGCGAGCCTGGACCAGATGTCGTTGGTGTACCCCTCGGCGGTGACCGTCTCGGCGTGCTGCTGGCACATCACGGAGACCTGGCCGGGCCCGGGGAAGGTGTCGACGACGGAGGCGCGCACGCTCGGCGCCGAGTGGGTGCGCACCCCGGTGCCCCAGGTCTCGAAGGTGGTGCCGCCGTTGGCGGGCGGGGGCGGCACGCTGCCGGAGCCGTCGATACGGACGGCGCCCGCGTAGTCGCCCCCGGTGCGCACCGGCGCCACCCGGATGCGGGTGCCCGACTCGTACGCCTCCACCATCTGCCCGGCGCCGAGGTAGACGGCGACGTGGTGGATGTGGCCGCTGCCCCAGAACATGAGGTCGCCGGGGAGCAGCGGCGCGGTGCCCTGCCCGGCCGAGAAGCGCGCCGCCGCGTGCGAGGTGTGGAACTGGTCGTCGGACGTGCCGTTGAGCAGGTCGCGGCCGGTGGCCTGGGCGTAGGCGTAGCGGACCAGGCCCGAGCAGTCGAAGCCCATGCGCTCGCCGTCGTGCAGGCTGTCGGGGTCGGAGCCGTCGTAGTAGCCGTAGGTCGCGCCCGGGGTGGCGCCGTGCCCGCCGCCCCAGCTGTACCAGACGCCGATCTGTCCGCAGGCGGCGCGGACG
>NZ_FMCI01000226.1 GCF_900091845.1 Streptomyces sp. SolWspMP-5a-2 | reverse complement strand
CGCTGGCCGTCACCGCGGGCGCCGTCACCGCCGCCCGTCTGACGGACGACGCCGGCACGCGGGCCGGGGACACGGCGGGCAGCACGAGCCCGGTGCCCGCGCCGGGGCTGCCCGCGGGCTGGCGGGCCTGGCGGACCACCCTGGCGACGGCGGTCGAGGGCGAACCGCTGGACAACCTGGAGTCCGGCTGCGTGCCCGGCGGCACGACCGCCGTCTACTGCGCGGGCACCGGTTTCACCACCGCGCGGCTGGACGCGGCGACCGGCCGCACCCTGTGGCGCTCCGGCGACAGCCCGCAGACGTCCCGCCCGATCGGCGTCCGCGACGGGCACGTCTACGCGTATCTGAAGCCCGACTCGCGGCAGTCCTACCGGCCGAGGCTGCTGGTCGCCCTGGACGAACGGACCGGCAGACGGCTCTGGTCGCGTCCGGTGCGCGAGGACGAACCCTCGCTCCTCTTCGACGGGGGCGTGGTGACCACGGACAACGAGGCGACCCACTTCGTCGCCTACGACGCGGCGGGACGGCGGCTGTGGCGGACCCCGGCGGCGTCGTCGGCCGGGAACGCCTGCGCGGCCGCCGTGTTCGGCGGCTCCCCCTACGGACTGTGCACGGCGGCGGACGACCCCGCCAAGGGCGCGACGGCGCTGGTGCGGCTCGACCCGTCCGGCGGCACGGCGCGGGAACTGGCCCGGCTGCCCGCGCTGGCGACGGGGCTCGGCACCGTCGGCGGGCAGCCCCTGCTCGTCGCGCCGGACATCGCGCGGTACGGGTCGGCGAAGGACGGGGACTGGCCGTACACGGCGCTGCTGCGGGTGGACCCCGGCAGCGGCGCGGTGGAGCGGCTCGCGCTGGCGGCCGGGACGCGCGGCACCCCGACCCTGGTCGGCGGGGTGGTGTACTTCGTGCGGCCGGACGGGACGGTCACGGCCGTCCGGGCGGCCGACGGCACCCGGCTGTGGCAGCGCGGCACGGGGACGGAGAACCTGTCGGCGCCGGTGCTGTCGACGCGGTACGACAGCCTCTACCTCGCCAACCGGTTCGGCCGCCTGACGGCCCTGGACCCGGCGACGGGCGCGGTGCGGTGGCGCACCGGGGCGCTCGCCGACCCCGGCGACTCGGCCCAGGACACCACCCCGTACCTGCGCCTGGTACGGGACGCGATCGTGGCCGTCGCGGGCGACACGGCGTTCTCGGTCCGCCCGGACCGGCCCGCCGTGCCCGCCCGCTGACCGCTCAGGCCACCGAGTCGACGCGGCGCGGCGGCAGCGACGCCGGGTCGTGGTGGATGGGGGTGTGGGCGCCGGTGAGCGGGACCCCGCTGCCGCCGCGCCGGGCGGCGACGATCTCGGCGGCGATCGAGAGGGCCGTCTCCTCGGGTGTGCGGGCGCCCAGGTCGAGGCCGATGGGCGAGCGCAGCCTGGCCAGTTCGAGGTCGGTCACGCCGACCCGGCGCAGCCGTTCGGCGCGGTCGAGATGGGTGCGGCGGGAGCCCATGGCGCCGATGTAGGCGACGGGCAGCCGCAGCGCGAGTCGCAGCAGCGGGACGTCGAACTTGGCGTCGTGGGTGAGCACGCACAGCACGGTCCGCGCGTCGGTGTCGGTGCGCTCCAGGTACTGGTGGGGCCACTCGACGACGATGTCGTCGGCGTCCGGGAAGCGGGCGCGGGTGGCGAAGACGGGCCGGGCGTCGCAGACGGTCACCCGGTAGCCGAGGAACCGGCCGACCCTGACCAGCGCGGACGCGAAGTCTATGGCGCCGAAGACGATCATCCGGGGGGCCGGTGCGGACGACTCGACCAGGACGGTGAGGGGCGCTCCGCAGCGGGAGCCGCGCGCGCCGATCTCCAGGGTGCCGGTGCGGCCCGCGTCCAGGAACGCGGCGGCCTCGCCGACGACCGTGCGGTCGAGTTCCGGGTGGCCGCCGAACCGCC
>NZ_FMCI01000260.1 GCF_900091845.1 Streptomyces sp. SolWspMP-5a-2 | reverse complement strand
ACCGCGCCCGCCCTCCCCGCGCTGGCCCCGGCCACCCCACCCCGCCCGGCAGCTCGCCGAGGCCCGGCTCGACCGGCTGCGGTCCGCCGACCCCGAACTCCGTGAAGGACCCCTCGACCTGGACCGGATCGCCCGCCGCGTCCTGCTGCTCACCGCGGGGGAGCCGGTGACCGGCGAGCAGCGGGCCGACCTGGTCCGGCTCGCGGCCGCTCCGGAGGCCGGGAACGCGCGCGACCTCGCCGCGCTCAGCGCCCGGTACCTGGTGGAGCGCGGCGCGTTCGACGACGTCTTCCGCGTCGCCGGACCCGGCGGCGCCCCGCGCGGCGTCAACTGGACCGGCACCCCCGTCCCGGCCGGACTCGACCTCACCGCCACCGCCGTGCGCACCCGCCCCGCCGACGGCGGCACGGTGGGCGAGCCGGGACCCGCGCCCTGGGCCACCGGGCCCGAGGCCCACCTGCTGGTGGCGACCGGCGGACCGCGCGTCCTGGTGCGGGGCCGCGCCGGGTTCGCGCGCCCGGTCGACGCGGACGTCCTCGCCGCGCTGCTCGCCCTCGACCCGGTCCTGATCGGCCGTCCGCAGGACACCCCGGTGGCCGTGATGGTCCCCGGGTTCGCCGACGGGAACACCGCGCCCGCGACGCTGGCCGCCCGCCTCGGCCGGACCGTGGCCGCCACCGGAGGCGTCCCGGCCGTGCTGACCCCGCCCGGCCGCACGAGCCCGGTGTTCGGGCTGCTCGCCACCGGGGACCCGGCCCGCGACGCCTTCGCCGTGACCCCGGCGGGCACCCCCGGCTGGGCCAGGGACGCGGACGGACTGCCGCTGGTCGCCGCCGACGGCACGCTGACCGGCGTCGCCTCCGTCGACCTCGGACCGTTCCCCGACCTGCCCTCGTTCACCCCCGGCCCGCACACCGCGACCACCCCGCTGCCCGACGGCCCGGCGCCCACCGCCGTCCAGGTCCCGGCCACGGCGACGGAGCCCGCAGCGCGGGTCTTCGCCACCCCCGTGGCAGCGGACCCGGCGGCCACGACCACGGTGAACGGCATCCCCGTCTCCTTCGCCGACGCGGCGACCGCCGGACAGCAGACCACCCAGGCGCCGCACGACCCGCAGGCGCACTACGACACCCTCATGCGGTCCCTCTACGGGCCGCATGAGGCGCCGGGGGCCAGGGACGCGCTGCGCCGCCTGAACGCGCTGCGCGCGGGCGTCCCCGCCCTGCGCGGCGGACCGCTCGACCTGGACCCACTGGCCCGGTACGTCCTCAGCCTGAACCCCGGCACCACGATCACCTCCACCGACCGCGCGGAGCTGATGGGGATCGCGATGGACCCCGCCGTCACCGGCGCCACCCGCCTCACCCAGCTCGCCGCCTTCCACCTCCACTCCAAGGGCGCCCTGGGCGCCGCCGTCCGCTTCCGCACCGCCAACGGCGTGAGCGGCGTCAACTGGACCGGCCGCCCCCTCACCGGCCCCCTCGACCTGACCACCGTCCACGACGGGGTGCGGCGCCAGGACGGCACCCTCGTCCTCGGCAGGCCCGCCGCCGCCGGATGGAGCGCCGGACCGACGCCGTACGTCCTGCTCGCCGACGGGGACACGGACACGGTCCTCGTCCGCGGCCCGCACATCTTCGAGCGCCGGGCCCCCAAGGAGGTCGTCGCCGAACTCCTCACCCTCGACACGACGTTGAAGGGCCTGCCGAGCGACGTGCCGCTGCTGATGCTCACCTCGTACGCGGCCACCGGCACCACCGTGCTGCCCCGCGGCACCGCCGTCGCCCTCGGCCGGGACGTCTGGTCGCCCAGCGGCGCCGTCGTCCTCGGCCCGCTCACCGGCCGCCCCGGCTGGACCGGCGTCGGCCTCGACGTGTCGCCCTCGCTCGGCATCGTCGGCGGCTGGCTGCTCAGCGACCCCACCCTGGCGCCCGCCCCCGAACCCGGCGGCGAGGAGTGGGAGCAGCAGGTCGTCTCGGTGCCCGTCATCGGCAAGGACCACCGCTCGACCGGGCACATGTCCGTCTCCCTCGCCGAGCAGCCCGCCCAACTGCGCACCCGCACCGCCATGATGACGACCCTCGCGACGGCCACCCACTACGTCCACTTCGACGTCGCGACCATGACCGTCAGCGAACCCGTCGAAGTGCCCTGGCGGGTCGACGACCCCGACGCCGAACCGTACTTCGAGGCCAAGCACGGACTGCCCGGCCGCAGCGCCTGGGAGGTGACCGGCGGGCAGACCGTCGTCACCTCCGGCGCCCGCACCTCCGGCGCCCTCGGACGGCGGCCCAGCCTCCGCGGCAAGGACCGCCTCGTCAAGATCGTCTGCTTCGCCGCCGAGCCCGGCACGAGCATGCTCACCGGCCCGTGGGGCGCCCCGCCCCACAACCCCGACCCGCTGGGCACCGTCTCCGAGGCGCAGCAGCAGGCCAACGACGGCCGCCAGACCGTCTACGCCTCCCGCCGCCGCGTCCTCACCCCGGTGCGCGGGCCGCGCGGCGAACACTTCGGCGTCGACACCGACCCGCGCGGCCAGGAGTTCGGCCTCGACCGGGTCCTGCCCGAGCCCGAGGGCACCGACCTCGACGACCGCGCCCGCGCCGCCGGACTCCACACCGGCCAGGGCCCCGCGCCCGACGACGTCCGCGCCCTGACCCTGCGCCTGGTGCGCCTGGTGCGGGTCGTGTTCGGCGCCGAGGTCGAACACCGGCCCGCCGACCACGCGATCCTGCTGCGCGGCGCGGGCGCGCTCGCCCTCATGGCCCGCAACGACCAGCGGCTGAACGGGCTCCCGCTGTTCACCCTCGACCTCTTCGACCGCGTCGCGGCCGCCGACCACCGCACCCACGCCCCCGGCACACCGCTCGACCGCGCGGCCAAGGCCCAGGTCCTGCGCCGGGCCGCCGAACACCTCGCCACCGACCCCGCCGCCGCCCTGTCGGTGTACGCGCGCATCCCGTCCGTGACCGACACCCTGCGCACGGTCCTGGCCCGCCCCGACCTCGACACCGTCGTCTCCCAGGTCCTGCTGCTCCCGGCCGGAGCACCGGTGGGCCCCGCCGAACGGTCCCGGCTGCTGTGGGCCGAGATCAGGATGCGGGAGATGCAGAACACCCTCCTGAACCGGGGCGGCCAGCAGGAACTGGACCGGGCCGCGGCCACCGCCCTGCACCTGCCGCAGCCCGACCCGGCGGTGCGCGACGGCTTCCTCCGGCTCGCCCGGTTCGCCGCCGCCGCCGGACGCGACCCGTTCCGGCTCGCCGAGGTCGGCGCCTACTACCTGGAGCTGGGCGGCGTCCACGCCCCCGCCTCCGCGATCCGCGCCCAGGACGGGTCCCTCATCGGCCGCGACCACACCGGCGCCCCGGCCGGGACCCTCGACTTCGACGCCACCCGGCTCACCCTGCTGCGCCGCGCGCCGGACGGGAGCACCGTCGTCGACTCCACCGTCCCCGCGCCCTGGTACACCGGGACCGTCATGGGCGCCGCCTCCGCCAAGCCCTGGCTGTACCGGGCCGGACGCCTCGACGCCGACCGGATCGACGTGCGCGGGGCCGCCGTGTCGCACGAGGAGTCCGCCGAGCTGATGTACCGGGACCCCGGCGCGGCCAACCTGCCGCTCGGCCACCCCGCCGTCCTGCTGGTCCCCGGCTCCCGCCCCCGTCCGGGCGACGCGCCGCACGACAGCCTGCCCGGCCGCGGCGCCCTGCTGACCGGCCGCCCGATGTGGGCCGCCCACGGCACACCGACCCTCCACACGGACCCGGCGACCGGCAGGACCACCGTCGCCCTGGAACCGGACGCCTCCGGCAACCCGCTCACCGCGGCCGACTTCGGGCTGATCAGGGCCCAGGACGTGCGCACCCCGGCGACCGGGTACGCGCCCCTCGCACAAGCCGCCGCGGCCCCCGGCACCACCGTCCCGGTCGCGCCCGCGCCGCCCCCGTCGTTCACCGGACAGGACAGGACCGACCCGACCGACCCGCCCCCGGCCGACCGGCCCTGGGAACGCACCGGACCCACCACGGGCCGGCTCCGTGACACCGCCTTCGAGCTGCACCCCGTCGCCTCGCCCGACGGCACCCTCGGCCCGGCGCTGGCCCACGCCCTGCGCACGGCCGGGGTCACCGGCCCCGCCGTCGACGGCGACCCGCGCCTGTGGGCGGCCCGCCGCGCGACAGACGCCGACCTCACCGGCGTCGACGTGCCACCCGTGGACGGCACCCGCGCCGTCCGGACCGCCGACCTGACCGCGGCCGGGATCACGCTCAACCCCGGCCAGGAGATGGAGGCGGTGATGCGCGGCGACCAGAGCCTGCCGCTGCGCCACTTCACCCTCACCCCGGTCCAGCGGCTGCGGCTGCTGGCCACCGACCCCGGCCTCGCCCCCGACCCGGCCGCCGCCGCCCGCGCCGTCGACACCGCCGCCCTCGCCGCCGCCGCGAGGGAACTCGGCCTCGCCGTCGCCCTCGTGGGCCCCGACGGCGTCACGACCGAACACGGCACCGGCGCGCGGACGTCCGTCCTGCTGGTCGACGACGGCGAAGGACACCTCGCCGGAACCGCCCTGTCCGACACACCCGCACCCGCGCCCGTGCTGTCGCCGAACCTGGTCGCCAAGGCCGGTTTCGAACTCGAACTCGGCGGTGTCACCGTGCCGTTCTACGCCCGGGGCGTCGTCCTCTTCCGCGGCGAGGGCTGGCGCCTGGAGACCGACACCCCCGACGACCCGCCCTACACCCGCTCCAACCTGGAGTTCGTCCTCGACCCCGTCTCCGACCTGGGCCGGGCCGAGGCCGCGCTGCGCCAGATCATCGGCATCGTGGCACGGATGCGGACCCTCGCCACCGCCACCCCCGACCGGCAGTTCACCCTCGCCGAGCTGTTCGACGGGGTCGCGGGCACCGACCCCGCCGGGCTCACCCGGGACGCCACCGTCACTGTCCAGGACCTCCGCTTCCGGACCACCCTCCAGGCCACCTACGGGTCCGGCCCCGCGGACGTCGGCGCCACCGCGGCCGACCTGCTCACACCGCAGGAGGCACAGCGCCTCGACGCGCGCACGACCGAGGTCACGGAGTTCTTCGCGCGCGAGCACGGCCGCCCGATGACGCCCCGCGCCCGTGAGTTCGCGCGCCTGATCGTCCTGTACCTGGAACGGGCGGGCGCCGCGCACGGCACGATCAAGGCGCGCTCCGTCCGTCGCCATGTCGTCGCCGCGTTCCGGCTGATGACCCGCAGCGACTTCTGCTCCATCCGGGACCAACTCCTCGACGACACCGATCGCGAGGACATCGACGCGCTGCTCCTGGTCCGCGACGGCCACGACATGCCCGGCCTCATGCGCGCCCTCGGTCACGGTCCGGCGGACCGGGTCTTCCACGATCCCTACGAGGACAAGGACAACAACCTCAACGAGGGCCCCACCCGCGTCGACTGGCTGCACTCGATCGTCCACGGCCGGGGCGAGGGCGCGTTCAAGAAGGACCTCCTGTCGCCGCCGCCCGGCTTCCCCCTGCACACCGGGAACCTCGACGTGGACTTCGGCATGGGCGCCATGGGCGTCGACGCCGAGAACGGTTACTTCCTGCTGGAGGCCCGCGCCGCCCCGTACCGCCCCTCGTCCATCCCCCTCAACGGCGTCGCCCTGCCCGTCCTGGCACGGGAGTTCATGGCCGCGATGGGCCACAATCCGGCCCTGACGACCGGCGGCAGCACCCTCACGCCCCGGCCCGAGGCGGTCGAGGCGGCCGGGCGGCTCGAAGAGCTGCTGACGTCGCTGCACACGACGCCCGAGGCCGCCCGGCGCGTCGGCGACCAGCGCACGGCCTTCGTCCAGCGGACGCTCGCGCGCGGTCTGCAACATCTCCACGACGACATCGGCAAGGCCCTGGCCCACCCCGGCTCGGCGGCCCTGGCCGACGCCCTGCCGCCGCTGCGCACGGTGGCCGAGCGGCTCCGCGACCTGCAACGCGCCTGGCTGACCCGGTCGCAGGAACTCGACGCCGTCTACAGCGCCTTCGCGGCCGCCGTCGCGGCCTACGAGACGGCGCTGTGGGACGCGGAGAACGCCGCCGCGCACCACGACGCGCTCCGGTGACGACGCGTGCGGGGACGGGCGTTACCTCAAGAACAGCTCAGCCGGGGGCCGAGTCGTCCCCCATGCGTGTGATGATGCGGGTATCTGATCTTCTCGATCGGTCGTCCGGACCGACGGCACCGGCCGTCCCCGACACCGGAGCCCCGGCGGCCCCGGACGCCCGGTCGAGCGGGGCGCGGACGCACCGGACCCGCCGTGGCGTCCGCCGCCCCGGGGGACGCGGCGGGCCGACCGCCGGGCCTCGGGACGCGTCCCCCGCACCGACCACGCCGAGCATTCCCCCCAGTCAGTCACCGGCCCAGTGAGCGAGGACAGCATGAGCGACAACGGCGCGACGGCCGCGGTCCCCCCGACCGACCCGGACGGGCCGTCGAGCGACGGCGCCCGGACCGTCGGTGACGATCCGGCGGCCACCGCCGGCATCACCGTCACCGAGGGCGACGGAATGCCGGAACCCCCCGAGGAGTTCGTCAGGGCGGCCCGGCTCGCCCCCGACCACTGGCTCTACCTGACCGACCCCGCCTGGCAGGGCGAGGGCGCGCCCCCGGACTGGGCCGTGGTCGGCCAGTGGCGCTCCGACGACACCGGCGAGATCGTCGAGTGGCAGGACAACGAGACCTACCAGCCCTCCCCGGAGGCGCTCGGCTGGCCCGAGCCCGAGGACGACGTGGACGCCGCGATCCAGCTCGCCACCACCGGCTACGGCCCGGCCGAGGACGTCGCGGCGGCCCTCGCCCGCGCGGAGGTCGCCGTCCTGGTCACCTCGGGCGGCGACCCGGTCAGCGCGTCGGCGCCCGACGGCACCCCGGTGGTCCCGGTCTTCACCGCGCCCCCCTACCTCCGCGCGGCGGGCCGCCTCGGGTTCGAACGGATGCCGGTGGCGGCACTGCTGGAGCGGATGCCCGAGGGCCACAGCCTCTCCATCAACAGCACCGCCCCGATCAGCATGGTGATGACGGTGGACGGCCTGGCGGACCTGGCGTCGGAGGTGGCCGCGCAGGCACAACTCGACGCGGAGACGGCGGGGATGGAGGACGCGGCGGGCGCGGACGGGACGGCGGAGGCCGCGCGCGACGGGGCGCCGGGGGAGCACCGGGAGTCCCTGGAACCCGGCCCCGACCGGGAGTTCGAGGCGGACGACGCCGACGACACCGACGACACCGACGAACCCGGGGAGTTGACGGCCCACGTGGTGACGGACCCCGTCGCCGACCGGGAGACGCCCGCGGGGACCACGGACTCCGGCGCGACCGCCGCCGGGAACCGCTGAGCCGACCTCGGCCGCGCGGGCGGTTCCCGGGAGTGCGCGGCGCGTTGCGCGGCAGCGTGGACGCGGTGCATCGGGGGCGTCGGGTGAGCGGTGCGCGGTGCGTTGCAGAGCGGCGGGCCGCGGTCCGGCGGGGCACCGGACGGTGCCGTGCGGTCGTGCGGAGGTCGAGAGGGTCCCGTGACCTGCTCGCCATGTTCACTCCGTACACTCCAAGTGCTCTGGTATGACAAGTCACTTCCCGCCCCAGGAGACGGCCGGCCGAGTGACCGCGTGATGAGAGAGATCCCGAGCGGGTGGGTCACGCCGGCCGGGTCGTGTGCGAAGGAGAGACGACGTGAGCCGTACCGGTGGTGGCCGGTCATGGTTGTTCGGCGGCCGGGACAAGGCGGAGCACGGGTCGGAGCGGCCCACCGCTCCCGCCGCGCCACCGGAGGACCCCGGCACCGCTGACCCGGAGTCCGCCCCGCCGCTGCTCACCGAGGAGTACGGCACGCTCGTGCTGCTGCGCGCGGCACACGACACCGCGATCAGCGAGACCGCCGTCCACGAACTCGCCGACCTGCTGGGCGCGGAGCCGGAGATCACCACCGTCGTCACCGGCGCGGTGGGACCGGGCAGCGCACCGGCGGGGGAGTTCTGGCAGCGCCTCAGCGAGGTCTTCGACACCCTCAGCGAGGCGGGCACCCGCACCGTGCGGCTCGTGATGTCCGGCGCGGGCCACGAACGGCCCGAACGCCCCTCCGTGGCACGGCGGGTGGCCGACGCCTGGAAGCTGGAGGTGATCGCCCCGGACGGCGAGGTCCAGATCGTCCCCGGCGGCTCCCTCTTCGTCCGCCCCGACCCGCCCGGCACCCGCGGCTGGTGGAGCTTCGCACCCGGCGTCCGCCCGGTGGCCCTCGGCTCACGCCAGCCCTCCCCGGCCTGGCAGGAAGGCGTCGAGCAGGTGCCCCAGCGCACCGACAGCGGCTGCTTCATCCACCAGATCCCGGCCGGGCTGCTGGCCCGCTCGCCCTACGCGACCGAACCGGAACGCGGCGACCTCTGCTACTCGGTGCCCGTCGACCCCCGGGGTCCGACCGTGCTGGTCGGCGTCCCCGAGGGCGGCGACCTCTCGGCGTCCGACGTCGGCGAGGTGCTCAGCGCGCTGCCCACCGCCCTCCACTCCCGGGTGCGGCTCGCCCCCGGCAGCCCCCGCGACATCCTGCGCACCGGCCAGCTCGCCGCGGAACTCCTCGGCAACGATGTCGTCGTCTACACCGGCATGCCGCTGCTCACGCCGAGCGCGCCCATGGAACGCGCCAGCGCGCGCGCCGTGCTGGTCGGCGCCGACGGTGCGCCGAGGTGGCGGCCGTTCGTCGACGCCGTGGTGTGCGCCCCCGGGCGCGAGGGCGAACCCGCGCCCGCGCCACGCCTGGTGCGCTGGAGCGTCCCCGTGCAGGGGCGCGGCAACCCCGAACCCGGCGTGGTGCGCCTCTCCGACCGCTGGCGGGCCACGGTGACCCGCGCGGGCCTGTGGATCACCGGCGAGGAGGGCGTCACGCTGGAGGGGACCCCGCCGCCGACCGCGCGCGAGGTGGACGCGGAGGGCCCCGCCATCGAGGTGGGCCGCCCCGGCGAGGAACTCGACGCCTCCCTCTGGCCCGAACTCGCCCGGCTGCTCGCCGGTCTGGGCTCGGACGTCGGCCGCCGGGCGCGCCTGTACGTCCACGGCACGGCGACGGACGGCGGCCGCGCCCTGCGCACCCTCGCGGCCCAGCACGGAGTCCGCACGGTCCGCTTCGCCCCACGCAGGGCGACGGCCCAGGCACCGCAGACGGGCGGGGCGGTGTCGCGCCCGCAGGGCGTCGCGTCCGACCCACGCGCGGGCACGGCGGTGCCCCGGCCCCAGGGTGCTGCGCCCGACCCCGCGCGGCGGGGTGGAGTCGCGGTCCCACGAGTGTTACGTCCG
>NZ_FMCI01000227.1 GCF_900091845.1 Streptomyces sp. SolWspMP-5a-2 | reverse complement strand
GCCCGAAGGTGTCCTGGAGCAGGTACGCGCCGACGAATACGGCCCCGTTCAGGGCCGCCGACGCGGCCACCAGGGCGCCGAGCGCGGCGGCCACCGGCCGTCGGCCGACGACGCCGGGCGGCAGCAGCGGCCCGGCGGTGCGCCGCTCGTGGCGGACGAGGACGACGGCGGCGGCGAGGCCGGTGGCCGCCACCGCCCAGGACGCGCGGGGCAGGGCGACCAGGGTGTGCGTCAGACAGGCGAGCGCCACCGAGAGCAGCAGCGCCCCGGGGACGTCGAAGGCGACCCGGCGCGGGGTGTGCGGGTCGGGCGTGCTGAGCGCGAGGACCCCGAGCAGCAGCGCCGGTGCCACGTTCAGGAAGAACACCGCGCGCCAGCCAGGACCCGCCGCGAGCACCCCGCCCAGCAGCGGCCCCGCGGCGGCGGCGACCCCGATCGCGCTGGTCCGCAGGGCGATCGGCATCCGCAGCCCCTGCGGCGGATACGACGCCCGCAGCATGCCCAGCGTGGCCGGTTGCAGCAGCGCCCCGAACACCCCCTGCACGACGCGCAGTCCGATCACCCAGCCGATCCCGGGCGCGACCCCGATGGCGGCCGACGTCAGCCCGAAGCCCGTCATGCCGATCCCGAAGAGGCGCTGGTGGCCGTAGCGGTCGCCCAGCCGCCCGGCGGCCACCAGCAGGGAGGCGACCGCGACGAGGTATCCGGTGCCGGTCCACTGGGCCTGCGCCAGGGACGCGCCCAGGTCGTGCTGGAGGGTGGGCCGCGCGACGGTCAGGACCGTGCCGTCCAGGGCGACGGTCATCGCGCCGACGACGCTCCCGGCCAGGGTCAGCCGCCGGTTCATCAGGCGTCCTCCGGGCCGAGGTGCGCGTCCAGGGCCGCCCGGACCAGGGGCGTGAAGTCGGCCGCTCCGGTGGCGAGTTGGAGGCTGCCCCAGCTCCACAGCTGGGCGATGCCGTGCAGGTTCGCCCAGAGCGCGCCCGCGACCGTGCGGGCGTCGACGCCGGGACGGGCGGCCCCGGTCAGCTCCACCAGCCGCTCGAACAGCGGCAGACTGGTGTCCCGCAGCCGCAGATGCCCGCTCTCCAGGACGTCGTGACGGAACATCAGCTCGTACATGCCACGGTTGTCGAGCGCGAACTCCAGGTAGGCGAGCGCGAGTTCCGTGAGACGCGCCCGCGCCGGCCCCTGCCCGCCCCGGGCAGCGGTCCGCGCGGCCAGCTCGCCGAAGCCCCGGCGCGCGATCGCCGACAGCAGCTCCAGATGGGTGGGGAAGTGGCGGCGCGGCGCCCCGTGCGAGACACCGGCCCGCCGGGCGATCTCCCGCAGGGTGAGCGCCTGGGCGCCCTCCCGGGCGACGAGGTCCACCCCGACGTCGACCAGCCGGTCCCGCAGTCCTGTCTCCACGTCAGTCATGGACACTGTCTACCAGGGTGCGTAGACAGTGTCTACCGGTGGGCGTGACGCCCCTCCGCACGCCAGGGGTCCGGCGCCTACCCCGCCCCTCTCCTCCCGCTCCCGCGCCCACCGCTTTCTCGGTCGCGGGCCGGGGGAGTGCGCGGGAATGCGGTCCCCGGCCGTCCGGGTTGAACCAGACATGACTGAGGACTCACTGCTCAAGCTGCTCTCGGACGGCAACGGCGGGGTGCTGGTCACCCTGAAGCGCGACGGCCGCCCCCAGCTGTCGAACGTCAGCCACTTCTACGACCCGGACGAGCGGATCGTGCGGGTCTCCGTCACGGACGACCGGGCCAAGACCCGCAACCTGCGCCGCGACCCCCGCGCCTCCTACCACGTCACCGCGCCCGACCGCTGGTCCTACACGGTCGTCGAGGGCACCGCCGACCTCTCCCCGGTCGCCGCCGACCCGCACGACGACACGGTCGAGGAGCTGATCCGGGTCTACCGCGGGGTCCTGGGCGAGCACCCGGACTGGGACGAGTACCGCGCCGCGATGGTCCGCGACCGGCGCCTGGTGGTGCGCATCCCGGTCGAGCGGGTCTACGGCGTCCCGAAGCGGCCGGACGCCGACTGACGGGGACGGCCACGGACCGACGTCACCGCCCGCCGCCCGGCCCCACGCACGCCGAGGGGC
>NZ_FMCI01000228.1 GCF_900091845.1 Streptomyces sp. SolWspMP-5a-2 | reverse complement strand
ACGGGCTCGGCGCCGCCGTCCGCGGCGCCGGGTCCGCCCCTCGCGTCGCGGCCGGGGCGCTCGCTCCGGCGCGCCCGGCCGCCGGGAACACCACGTCCGAGCACGAGTAGTAGGTGTCCGGCGTGCTGGTGTTCTGCCAGACGGTGAACAGCACGTGCGGTCCCGTCCGGTCGGCGGGCAGCGTCGCGCCGATCCGGTACGCGCCGCCCGTCAGGGGCGGGTCGGTGACCTGCGCGAACGGCTGCGTCGCCAGGTCGGACCAGGTCAGCGGCTTCCGGGGGTCGTAGCCCTGCTTGGTCAGATACAGCTTGAAGGTGCCGGTGTGGGCGATCGTCGAGGCGTACCGCATCGTCATGCGCGCGCCGGGCGCCAGCCGGGTCGTGGGCCAGTCGGCACGCGCCAGATCCAGCCCCTTGTAGGCGGGCAGCCCGCCGCTGCACAGCCTGCCGTCCGGGATCGTCTGCCGGTCCCGGCCGCCCACGTTCGCCACCCGCAGGTTGTCCCACGCCGTGAAGGGACCCCCGTTGGCCGCGACGGCGGCCCGGCAGGCGGCCGTCCCCGTCGAGGCGCCCTCGGGGGAGCAGGCGTAGACCCGGGACGCCGGATCGACGGGAGCGCCGTGCGCCAGCGCGGGACCGGCCGCCCACAGCAGCAGGGGAGCGGTGACGGCGGCTGCCAGGGCGGTGCGGTGTGCGGTCATCCGGGGCATCCGGAACGTCTCCTCGGCCGGCGCGGAACGGGCGTGCTCCCGGGAAGTACGGGGCGCGGCCCCCGCGCGTTCACCGCAGGGACGAGGTCAGCCGAGGTCCTCCGTGACCCGGGAACCCCGGTCGGACGCGGCGTCTATCCGGGGCAGCAGTCCCGGTACGGCGATGCTGGGCAGCACATGGGACCACATCACCGCGACGCGGTGCGCCAGATCGGCCCGTTCGGTCAGCGCCCTGGACATCAACTGGATCCCGGCGAGCGAGCCCACCAGCATCTCCACCGTCTCCCGCGGGTCCACCGAGGGCAGCAACTCGCCCTGTTCGCGGGCCTGTCGCAGCAGCCAGGTCAGATGGTCGGCCCACCGGCGGAACAGCCCCGCGTGGTCGACGCTCTGCGGCGCGCACTGGTCGACGGCCAGCCGCACCCCGCCCTTGAGCAGCGGGTCGTCCAGCAGGCGGCAGGCCAGCACGAAGGTGACGTCGACCATCTCCTGGAGCTTGCACGGCCGCACCGGCACCGTCTCGAGGGGCGGCCGCTCGGCCAGCACCGCGCGGGCCAGGGACTCCTTGGAGGGGAAGTGGAAGTACAGGGCGCCCTTGGTGACTTCGGCCCGTTCCAGCACCATCGCGATCGTGGTGGCGGCGTACCCGTGCTCGTCGAAGACGGCGCCCGCCGCCTCCAGGATCGTTCTGCGCGTCCTGATGCCGCGCTGCTGTCTCGCCATGACCGCCCCTCAGCCGCTCCCGGCCGGCCGGCGCCCCCGGCGTGCGCAGAACCGGTCGCACGTCGCAGTGGGCCGTCTGCGTCTCATTGAAAACCAACCGGTCGCCTCGTACTCTAGCGCTCACCGGCGCGGGCGCCCGGCCGCACCGGTCCGCCGCGGTGAAAGAGGGGAGCGCGAGGCGGGCAGAGGCGGGTGACACGCGTCGGATCGGGTTCAAGTCCCGGCAGCGCAGCGGAGTTTCGCGGTCTTGGAATATGCCGCGATCACCGTCGCACCGTGAGCTATCGTGTACGGGGAGTGAGAAACAAACGGCATGACCCGTTCTTTCGCGTCCCAGGAGTGTTCGGTCCCGTCCCAGGAGTGTTCAGTCGATGGTGAGGCAGTTACGCGCCGAGCAGACCCGCGCGACGATCATCACGGCGGCGGCAGACCTGTTCGACCGCTGCGGCTACGAGTCGACCAGCCTCAGTGACATCGTCGAACACGCCCATGTCACCAAAGGCGCCCTCTACTTCCACTTCGCGGCGAAGGAAGACCTCGCGCACGCCATCATGGAGATCCAGTCCCGCACCCTGCGTGAGGTGACGACCGAGATGGACGCCCGCGGCCACACCTGCCTGGAGACGCTGATGCGGATCACCTTCGGCATCGCCCGGCTCTCCGTCGAGGGCCCCGTCCAGCGCGCCGGACTCCGCCTCGCCACCGGCCCCGTCGAGGTCCGCCCGCCGCTCACCCACCCGTTCACCGAATGGCGCGACATCGCCGCCCGCAAACTGCACGGCGCGATGAAGGAGTCCGACATCCACCCGGACATCGACGTGGAGGCGGTCGCGCACGCCCTCGTCAGCTGGTTCGTCGGCACCCGCGTCGTCGGCCGCTCCCTCGAACCCGTCGCCCGGCAGCCGCGCCGGGTCGCCGAGATGTGGCACGTCATGATCCGCGGCATGGTCCCGGTCACCCGCCGCGCCCGCTACCTCAACCTCGCCTCCCGCCTGGAGCGGGAGATCAGGCCCGTCTGACCAGCGCGCTACGGTGGGTCACATGCCCGCCACCCCGACCGCCCCCGTGATCCTCGGCGACGAACCCGGCTCCTTCCCGCACAGCGTCCTCGCCGAACGCCACCCCGCGATCGTCCGGCAGGTCAGAGACGCCTTCCCGTACGACCCCACCCGGCACCGCGCCCTCGACGCGCTCCTCGCCAACTGCGCCGACGGCGCCGTCGAACCCCTCGCCGCCACCGCGCACGACCGCGACCTGTGGAGCGCCTGGGGCCTCGGCGCCCACACCGGACGCTCCTGGTACGACATCCCCTGGCTCTGGTCGGAGAGCTACTTCTACCGCAGGCTGCTCGACGCCGTCGGCTACTTCGGCCCCGGGCCCTGGCAGGGCATCGACCCCTTCCGCCCGTGCAAGCTCGCCGAACTCGACGCCCCCGAGACCGGCGAGGAACTCGCCGCCCTCGACGGCCTCGCCGACCTGCCCGCCGCCGAACAGGCCCGCGCCCTGCTGCACGGCTCCCTCTGGGGCAACCGCGCCGACCTCGGCTTCCGCCTCTCCGGCGGCGGGGCCGCCGCGGAACCGGTCCCCGCGCTGGTCGCCGACGACAGCGACGCCCTCTGGTCGCTGCTCCCGTCCGACGGCGCCGGCACCCTCTGCCTGATCGCCGACAACGCGGGCCGCGAACTCGTCCCCGACCTGCTCCTCGTCGCGCACCTGCTGGAGCGCGGGCGCGTCGGCCGCGCCGTCCTGCACGTCAAGCCGTACCCCTACTACGTCTCCGACGCCACCACCGCCGACGTCGTCGACGCCCTCACCCGGCTGGTCCGCGCCGAAGGACGCGCCGCCGGGTACGGCAGCCTGCTGTGGTCCGCGATGGCCGACGGCACCCTCACCGTCCGCGCCCACCCCTTCTCCGCCGGACCCCTGCCCTACGCCGACCTCCCGGCCGACCTGCGCGCCGAACTCGCCACCGCCGCCCTCACCGTGGTCAAGGGCGACCTCAACTACCGCCGCCTGGTGGGCGATCGGCGCTGGCCCGCCACCACCCCGTTCGCCGACGTCACCGCCCACTTCCCGAGCCCGGTCGCCGCCCTGCGCACCCTGAAGTCGGACGTCGTCACCGGACTGACCCCCGCCACCGAGGCCGCGCTCGACGCCGCCGAGGGCCCCCGCTGGCGCACCGGCGGCACCCACGCCCTCATCCAGGTACGCCCCTGACCGGCCCCCGCCCCGGTCCAACTTCGCCGTCCTCCTGCGCTGTTCCACGCGGATCGCCAGAATCGGGACATGGCGATCCGTGAACTCAGCTATGTGCTCCACCGCGATCCCGACACCGGAGCCGACCGGCTCACCCCCACCACCGAGGTCCCCGACGGCGTACCGGACGGACCGGTGGAACGGGTCATCGCCGCCACCCACCGCGGCGCGCTCTCGGCGGCCCTCAGCCACACCCGGCTCCCGCACCGCGCGGGCGGCACCCTGCTGTGCAGCGCCCGCCACGACGAGGAGGCCGCCGGGGTGCGGGTCGACGCGCGCTGGGCGCCCGACGGCGACTGGCCGCGCTGGCCCGTCGACTCCTGGCGGCCCCGCGCCCTGCCCGGCGGTCCGGGCACCGACGCCTTCGCCCCCGCAGGACGGCTCTGGGACGAGGCCCTGCTCGCCAAGTTCGCCGCCGACCGGGGCGAGCGCCTCGCCCCCTTCCTCGCCGACGTCCGCCGCCTCTTCGCCGACCCGGCCGGACGGCAGATCGTGCTCGCCGAGGAGGACCAGGAGACCGTCGCCCGCTGGATCGCCCTCGCCTGCGCCTCGCTGCCGGTCCCGCTCGCCCGCGCCCTGACCTTCACCACCGCCGCCGACGACCCGGCCGCCGCACCGCAGCAGATCGTCGGCGTCGGACCCGGCCTCGACACCGCCGTCTTCGACCGGTTCGACCTGGTCACCCGCACCCACCTGTTCCGCGTCCACGACGGACTCGGCGGCCCCGGCAGCCCGCGCGCCACCGACCCCTGGGCCGAACTCACCGCCTGGCTCTGGCGCGCGGGCGCCGCACCCCGCCCCACCGACCGCCCCGAGGACGCCTTCGCGCTCCTGCCGCTCGCCCGCCGCGCCCTGCGCGTCCCCGACTGGGACGGCCTCGGCGCCGACCTGCCGCGCACCCTCCTGGACACCGCCGCCCGCGCCGCCGCCGAGGACACCACCGACGCCGACACCGTGCGCGACCTCACCGACCTCTGCTCCCGGGCCGCCGCCCTCCCCGGCCTCGACGTCCAGCCGCTCGCCGCCGCCCTGCTGCGCCGCCGCCTGCGCACCGCGGGCCCGCCGGGCGTGGACGCCGTCCTGTCCGCCGCCGTCGACCTGCCGCTCGACCCCGGGACCCGGCGGGCGGTCCGCGCCGAGTACGGGCCGCCGCCCGAGGACGACCTGCGCTCCCTGCTCCTCACCCCGCCGGGACCGTCCTGGGGCAGGCCGCTGCGCACCCTGCTCGGGACCGGCCCGGCCGAGGACCCGGTCGTCGACGACGCCGTGAGCGCGCTCGCCCGCGCCCTCGCCCGCCCCGAGGACCGCAGGACCTGCGCCGACACCGTGGCCCTCCTTGACAGCCTCGGCGACCGCGCGTTCACCCGGCGGGTCGTCGACCGGCTGGCCCGCGGCGCGGGCGAGACCCGGCTCCAGGCGCTGCGCGCGCTCGCGAGGTCACCGCACGCCGACTGGCTGAGCGGCCACCTCGACGGCGCCCCGCTCGCCGTCCGCCTCGCCGTCTCGGCCGGCCGCCTGGGCCGCGGCGCGTACGGGCTGAGCGGCGTCGACCTCTGGACCGAACTGGTCCACGCCCACCTGGACGGCGAGATCTCCGACACCGCGACCGTACGGATGCTGTGGACCCTCGTCTGGCCGGGCCGCAACGGCGGCCCCACCCCGAGGGAGCAGGGCCGGGTCACCGAGGTCTGCCCGCCGGGCCTGATCGCCGAGGCCGGACTCGCCGACCGGCTCACCTTCTGGCTCAGGAACCCCCAGCACCTCGACCGCCCCTACATCGCCTTCGCCCGCGAGGCCGCCCGCGCCCCCGGACGGCTGCCGGAGGCCGACCTCGCCGTCGCCCAACTCGTCTGCCTGGCACACGACTTCGCGGCCGGACGGGAACCCCTCGCGGACACCATGCGCCGCTGCCCCACGCTCAAGGCGCGTGCCGGGCGGCTCGGCACCGTCCTCGACGACGCCGTCGACTACTGGCTCGCCCACGGCATGGCCCGCAGCGACCCCGAGGAACTGCGCCGCACCGGTGCCCTGCACCGCGTCGCCACCGGCCGGATGGCCCTCATCAGGCACTACGGCGACGCCGTCCGCGAGGCACAGGCGCACGGCGGCGCGCTCGACCCGGCGGCCCTGCGCGACCCCCGCCGGGTCGCCTCCCTCTTCCTGGTCTGGACGGACGCGGTCGACGGCGCCAAGGGCGGCTGGCGCCAGCTCTCCGGCGAACTCCTCCTCGACGTCCTCGGCGCCGTCCTGCCGCAGCTCGACGAACGCGCACTGGGCGAGGTCGCCACCCTGCTCGCCGGACGCGGCGGCGAACGCGGAGTGCAGGCCTGGAACAAGTGGCGCCAGGGAATGCGGTGACCCGCGAGGCGCGTGCGCCGGGTGCGCCCCCGGTTCACCCCTCGGCGCCCGCCAATCCCCGCACGCGCCCGATCCGCCGACCTTTTCTCAACTAGGCTGACAAAGAAGGAAATCGGGCCCGTTCACGGCCCGACCTCGGGGGAGAGGACCAACGTGAGCGACACTTTCGACCTCCCGGGCGGCAGCATGGCGAGCCGCCCCGTGCACTTCATCTGGCTGCTGGACTGTTCCGGCTCCATGGGCGTCAACGGCAAGATCGCCGAACTGAACTTCGCCATCCGCGAGGCCGTCCCGGAGATGCAGTCCGCCGCCCGCTCCAACCCCGGCGCCACCCTGCTGGTGCGGGCCGTGTCCTTCGCCAGCGGCGCGAGCTGGCACATCGACGAACCCACCCCCGTCGACCAGTTCACCTGGGAGGACCTGCACACCTACGGCGGCACCGACATGGGCGCCGCGTTCCGGCTCGCCGCCGGGGCGCTGCAGACCCCGCCCATGCCGCAGCGCGCCCTGCCACCGGTGCTGGCCCTCGTCTCCGACGGACAGCCCACCGACGACTGGCGGGCCGGACTGCGCGCCGTCGACGACACGCCCTGGGGCCGCCGCGCCGTCCGCGTCGCCCTCGCCATCGGCGACGACGCCGACAAGAGCATGCTCAAGGAGTTCCTCGCCAACCCCGAACTCGAACCCCTCCAGGCGAAGAACCCGCGCCAGCTCGCCGCCGCCATCCGCTGGATGTCCACCGCCGTCAAGGCCGCCTCCACGCCCAAGGCCGACGGCGCGGGACCGGTCCAGGCCCCGCCGCCGGTGGCCCTGGACAAGGGCGAGGGCGAAGACCCCATCTGGTGACGGGCGTCGTGGCCCCGGCCGAAGGGTGGGAACTCCTCGAAGGCGCGGTGAAGGGCGCCGCCAAGAAGTACAGCCAGGACCGCTGCGCCGCCCGCCGTCTCGCCGACGGGCGCGCGGTGGTGCTCGCCGTCGCGGACGGCCACGGATCGGCGCCGCACTTCCGCAGCGACCTCGGCGCCCGCTGGGCCGTCGACGCGTTCCTCGCCTGCGCCGGGGAGTTCGCCCGCGCGGCCGTCGACCACGACGACCCGGACCGCCCCGACGACGACAGCCACTGGTGGGAGACGCTCGCCGACCTGCGCGCCGAGGCCCGCAGACTGCCCCGGCTGGTCACCCACCGCTGGCTCCAGCGGGCCACCCTGCACGACGCCAACGCCCCCGCCCACGGCCGCCCCTGGCGCGGCACCGAGGGCCCCGACCTCACCGCCTACGGCACCACCCTGGTCGGCGCCGTCCTCACCCGGCGGCTGCTGGTCTGCTGGCAGCTCGGCGACGGCGACGTCGTCGTCCTGGACGCCGCCGGGACGCCGTACACCCCCCTCTACACCGGGCCCGACCTCGGTGACGAGACGGACTCGCTCTGCGCGCCCGAGGCCTGGCACCGGGCCCGCTGCCACTGGCAGCCGCTGACCAGCGAGGGCCCCTCCGGGCTGCTGCTCTCCACCGACGGGCTCTCCAAGAGCTTCACCGACCACCAGGGCTTCCTCGACTTCGCGGCGGGCGTGCACGGCCGCGCCCACGAACTGGGGATGCCCGCCGTGCAGAACCGGCTCCCGGAGTGGCTCGCCCACGCCGCCCAGTTCTCCGGCGACGACACCACCCTCGTGGGCGCCTTCGAGGCGACGGGCCCGGCCGGGCCCCGCTGCGACGAACCGCCCCGGACCTGAGCACGAGAGGAAACCGAACCCCATGGTGAACGGCATGCTCGCCCCCGGGCAGACCCTGGTGACCGAGGAGGGGGAGCGGGTCAAGGTCGCCGAGATGTTCGGCTCCGGCGGCCAGGGCGAGGTCTACCGGGTCCACACCCGCAAGGGCGACCGCGCCCTGAAGTGGTACTACCCGCAGCTCGCCGACGCCCGCCAGCGGCAGATCCTCGACGGGCTCATCGGCTGCTCCTGGAGCGACGACCGGTTCCTGTGGCCGCAGACCGTCGTCGTCGACCCCGACGGCAGGCACCCCGGCTTCGGCTACCTGATGAACGTGCGCCCCGACCGCTTCCACGACCTGCCCGCGCTGTTCCGCCGCGAACCCGAACTCGCCGCCACCACCCAGCGCACCCTGATCATGGCCGCCCTGCACACCGTCGAGGCCTATCGCGCCCTGCACGGCAAGGGCATCGCCTACCGGGACATCAACTGGGGCAACATCTTCTTCGACCCGCGCACCGGGGACGTCCTGGTCTGCGACAACGACAACGCCGTCTTCGAGGGCGAGGACGCGGGCGTCACCGGCACCATGGACTTCATGGCGCCCGAGCTGGTCCGCGGCGACCACGGCGGACGCCCCGGCATCCAGACCGACCTGCACTCCCTCGCCGTCCTGCTGTTCCTGCTCCTGATGAACCACCACCCCCTCGAAGGCGCCCTCGCGCTGCGCATCCGCTGCATGGACGAGAAGGCCCGCAAGAAGCTCTACGGCACCGACCCGGTCTTCCTCTACGACCCGGGCGACGCCCGCAACCGGCCGGTCCCCGAGGAGCAGCAGACCGTCGTCGCCACCTGGAACGCCCTCCCGCCGCTGCTGCGCGACCTGTTCGTGCAGACCTTCACCGACGGGCTGCGCCACCCGGCCAGGCGGGTCCGCGAGGGACAGTGGCGGGACGCCCTCAGCGAGGTCCTCGACACCATCTGCCTCTGCGCCTCCTGCGGCCGCCAGAACCTCACCGAACCCGAGGGCCCCGCCCCGCGGTGCTGGGGCTGCGGCAACCGTGTCGACCTGCCGCCCCGCCTCCAGCTCACCACCGGCACCGCCACCTCCCGCAGCCGCCCGCGCTCGCTGCGGCTCGGCCCGCAGGCCCGGATGTACGTCCACCACCTGGCCGTGGAGGCGGAGCGGCACGACTTCACCGCTGTCGTCGCCGAGGTCACCGAACACCCCAGGCAGCGCGGGCGGTTCGGCATCACCAACCGGTCGGCCGACCGCTGGACGGCCCGCCGCGCCGACGGCTCCGTGCATGAGGTCGACCCGGGCCGCACCGTCGCCCTCAGCACCGGCCTGCAACTGGAGTTCGGCGGCGGCGCCGAGGCGGTCGTCCGGGACTGACCGCCGCCACCGCCACCCGCCACCCGCCTCATCCGCGGAAGGGCCACCGCCGCAGCCACCGCCACCACCCGCCTCATCCGCGGAAGGGCCACCGCCGCGGCCACCGCCATCGGCGGCCGGGGCGCGGCGGGCCGAGCGGCGGCCACAACGGCGGCGGCAGCGCGGCCAGTTCGGCGTGGGCCGCGTCCGCCGGGACCGACAGCGCGTCCGGCCGGGGGAGCGCCGTCACCGTCACCCGGTGGGCGCCCGCCGTGACCGGGAACGCGGCGACACCGTCGGCGAGGAAGCGGCTGCGCGCCACCCGGCGCTCCCC
>NZ_FMCI01000229.1 GCF_900091845.1 Streptomyces sp. SolWspMP-5a-2 | reverse complement strand
AGCACCGGAGGAGGCGGCCAGGGGATGGCGCTGGCGATCGCGGGCGGCGCGCTGGCGCTGCTGGCGGCCGCCGCGTTCCTGGTCAACCGCCGCTGGCCGCTGCCCGACCTGGTGCGCCGCCGCCCCCGTCCCTGACGTCGGCGGAGGCGCCGGTGCCGGAGCCGGTGCCGTCGTCGGCGGAGGCGCCGGTGTCGGCGGAGGCGCCCGTGCCGGTGTCGATGCCGTCGTCGCCGGGTTTCCCGTCCGCGTCCCGGTTCCCGTCCGCGTCCCGGTTCCCGTCCCCGTCCGCGTCCCCGTCCCCGTCCTCCTCCACAAACGGGTCCTCTTCCTTGCTGGGTGTGGCCGTCCAGGCCGCGCAGAACAGGACCAGTTTCGACGTGAAGTTGATCCACAGGAGCAGGGCGACGGGCACGCCGAACGCGCCGTACATGCTCTTCGCGGCCACCCCCTGCATGTAGCCGCTCAGCAGCAGCTTCAGCAGTTCGAAGCCGATCGCGCCGGTCAGCGCGGCGACCAGCAGCCGCCGCCGGGCCGGTTCGACGCCGGGCAGCAGGGTGAGGACGTAGAGCAGCAGCAGGAAGTCGGCCAGGACGGCGACGGCGAACGCGGCGGCCCGCAGCAGCGCGCGCCCCACCCCGCCCGCCTCGAGGCCCAGCTCGCCGCCGATCCAGTTGACCAGCGCGGAGGCGACGGCCGAGGCGGCGACGGTGACCAGCAGCGCGCCGCCGAGGCCCACCAGGACACCCGCGTCCTTGGCCTTGCGCAGCAGCGCGTTCTCCTCCTTGTCGGGCAGCTCCCACACCGCGCGCAGGCACTCCCGCATCGAGCCGACCCAGCCGATGCCGGTGAAGAGCAGCAGCGCGCCCGCGATGAGGCCGACGGTGCCCGCGTTCTGCACCAGGCTGCCCAGGTCGAGCTGGTCGGAGATGCCGGGCACCTGATCGGCGATCTTGTTCTGCAGGCTCTGGGTCCTGGCCGGGCTCAGCGTGGCGGCGGCGATCGCGGCGGCCACGGTGAGCAGCGGGAACAGCGCCAGGAAGCTGATGAACGTCATGGCAGCGGCGAGCCGCGCCCATTTCACCCGGTCGAGGCGCTCGTACGAACGCCAGACGTGGGTGATCATCAGCCGCGTCAGCAGCGGCCCCACGACAGGGAGCTTCTTCAGCCAGTCCATGGTGCGACCCCGCCCTCACTTCGGAACACCCATGTCCGCGTACCCCAGAACCGCAGAAGTGTGCCCAGCACCATGCCGACCCCCGCGCCGGAGACCGTGTCGGCCCGCTGCGAGGTCAGGCCGAGCCCGTAGTGGCTGACGGTCAGGCACAGCAACTGCACCAGCGCGCCCGCGACGTTCACCGCGAGGAAGACGGCGCAGGGGCGCAGTCCGGACGGCCGGGCGTCCCGGTAGGTGCCGAGCGCGTTGCCCGCGTAGGCGACCGAGCAGCCCGCCAGGAAGGAGAGCGCCTTCGCGGTGAGCGGGTCGAGCCCGGCGGGTCCGCGCAGCCAGCTGAACAGGGCGAGATCGGCGGCGTAGGCGCAGAGCCCGACGGAGGCGAAGCCGATCACCTCCCGGCGGTGGAGCGCCGTGCGGGCGCTCACCAGCGGGCCACCGCCAGGCCGTACATGGCGAGCCAGGCCAGGCCGATGACGGCGAGGGCCCGGTCGTGCAGCACGACCTCCTCCGGTTCGCCCGCCGTGCCGCGGTCGGCGAAGACGGCGTAGCGCAGGATCGCCAGGATGAACGCCACCAGCGAGAGCTGGCGCCAGGGCAGCACCCCGGCGTGGCCGCCGCCCTCCTCCAGGGCCCACATGCAGTAGCCGAGGACGGCGACCCCGGCCGCGAGCTGCCACACGAACCGCAGGTAGCCGACCGTGTACTCGGTGAGCAGCGCCCGGGTGGCGCCCGCCTTCCCGGACATCTGCAGGGCCTCGGAGTAGCGCTTGGCCGAGACCATGAACAGCGCGCCGAAGCCGGTGGTGATCAGGAACCAGCGCGACAGCGGGATCTGCAGCGCGAGCCCGCCCGCCATGGCCCGCATCAGGAAGCCGGTGGTGACGACGACGAGGTCGACCACCAGGACGTGCTTGAGGCTGACGCAGTAGGCGAGCTGCATGCCGAGGTAGGCCGTCAGCAGGGCGGCGACGGCCGGGGAGAGCAGCCAGGCCGCGAGGACGGGCGCGAGGACGCCGAGGACGGCTCCGGCGGCGTAGGCGACCGGCACCGGGACCTGCCCGGCGGCGACCGGGCGGCGCCGCTTGGTGGGGTGGGCGCGGTCGGCCTCGGCGTCGCGGGCGTCGTTGACCAGGTAGACGGCGGCCGAGCAGGCCGTGAACAGGGCGAAGACGAGGGCGAGTTGACCGGCCGCATGGCGGGAGAAGAGCTGTCCGGCGGCGGCCGGGGCCGCGACGACCAGGACGTTCTTGACCCACTGCTTGGGCCGGGCGGTCCGCAGCAGGCCGCCGAGCAGGCCGCCGCCCCGCGCGGGCGGTCCCGCCGGGGGCGGCGGCGTGCGCTGCTCGACGAGCGCCGGGTCGCGGGTGCGC
>NZ_FMCI01000251.1 GCF_900091845.1 Streptomyces sp. SolWspMP-5a-2 | reverse complement strand
GGGCCGTCCCCCGGCGGCGACGGACCCCGGGTGCTGGTCACCGCGCAGCCCTTCGGCTTCGGACCCGCCTCGGCCGCGGCCCTCCTCGCCGACGAACTCGCCCCGAGCTGCGGCCGGTTGGGGTACATCGGCGCCGGGCACACCCTCGACCTCCAGCACCGCCCGCCGTACGCGGCCGTCCACGACGTCACCGGGCTGCCCGGCCCGGCCCGGCTCGACCGGCTGCGGCAACTCGGCGAGGACTACGACCTGCTGCTGACCGCCATGGACTTCCCGATGGCCGCGCTGGCCCGCAGGGCCGGACTGCGGGTCGCCGTGTACGACGCGCTGACCTGGTACTGGCCGCACTTCCCGGCCGTCGTCCACGACCCGTCCGTGCTCTACCTCGCCCAGGACTTCTTCGGCGTGCGCGAACGGGTCGCCACCGAGGACGCGCTGACCGGGCGCGCGGTCGTGGTGGCGCCGCTCGTCACCCCGGGCCCCCGCCGTCAGGGCGGCGGCGGACACGTCCTGGTCAACCTGGCCGGGCTGCACAACCCGTTCTGGCACCCGCGCGAGACCGCCGCGTACGCCCGCCTGATGGTGGCCGCGGTGCGCGCCGGGACCCCGGCCGGCCTGCGGGTGGTCGTCGCGGCGGGCAGGCTCACGGCGGACGAGCTGGCCGGGCGGTCGGGCGGCCCGGCCGGGCCGGTCGCGTGCGGGCCCGGCACCACCGTCGGCACCTACCGGCGGGCCGAGGTGCTGCGGCTGACGAGCACCGCCGCGTACGCCTTCATGACCCCGGGTCTCGGCAACGTCTACGACGCGGCGGCCACCGGCGTCCCCACGGTGTGGCTGCCGCCCGCCAACAACACCCAGGGCCTCCAGGCGGCCCTGCTGCGCGAACACGGCTACTGCGACGACCGGGTGGACTGGGCCGACCTCGGGCTCGCGGTGGACCACCGGGCACCGGAGCCGGTGGCGATGGCGGCCCTCGCGGCGGCCGTCCGGGAGACCGGCGACGACCGGCGGCTGCGGGTCCTGCTGGCCGGGCGGGTCACCGAGACGTCCGCCGCCCTCGACCGCGAGGCGCCCGGCCTGGCCCACGCCCTCCTGCGGCGCTTCGGCCACGGCGGAGTACGGGACGCGGCGGCCGAGGTGCTCAAGTGGACCCAGCGCAGAGGCCGTTGACGCCCCGACAGCCGAAGACGCAGGCGCCGTGAAACCCGGATCGCCTGCGGCGGGCGGAGACGCAGGGGCCGTGAAACCCGGAGCGCCTGCGGCGGGCGGAGACGCAAGGGCCGGGAAACCCGGAGCGCCCCCCGGCGGGCGGAGACGCAAGGGCCGGGGAAACGCCCGGCGCCCCCGGCGGCCTGAGCCGAGCCGGGGGCGCCGAGCGGCGATCCGCGGAACACCGCGGACGCGCCGGGGAACACCGTCGTGCCGGGCGGGACACCGGGTCCGGCGGGACGCCGACGGGACCGGGCGGAACGCCGAGTCCGGCGACCGACAGGACCGGGCGGAACGCCGGGACACCGCCGGACCGGGCGGGACGCCGCCGGGTGCGGCGGGACGCCTGGGCGCCCGGCCCTCCTGCCGCCCGACCGCCCTGCCCTCCTGTCGACCGGCCGACGGCCGCCCGGCCGCCCGCCCCCCTGCCGTCCTACAGGAACGAGTTGATCTGGATCGTCTCGTCTCGGCCCGGTCCGACGCCGATCGCCGAGATCGGGGCGCCCGACATCTCCTCCAGCGCCTTCACGTAGTCCCGCGCGTTCTTCGGCAGGTCGGTGAAGGACTTCGCCTTGGTGATGTCCTCGGACCAGCCGGGCAGCGTCTCGTAGATCGGCTTCGCGTGGTGGAAGTCGCTCTGCGAGTACGGGAGTTCCTCGACCCGCTTGCCGTCGATCTCGTACGCGACGCAGACCGGGATCTCCTCCCAGCCGGTGAGCACGTCGAGCTTGGTGAGGAAGAAGTCGGTCAGGCCGTTGACGCGGGTCGCGTAGCGGGCGATGACCGCGTCGAACCAGCCGCAGCGCCGGTCGCGGCCGGTGGTGACACCCCGCTCGCCGCCGATCCGGCGCAGCGCCTCGCCGTCGGCGTCGAACAGCTCGGTCGGGAACGGGCCCGCGCCGACCCGGGTCGTGTACGCCTTCAGGATGCCGATGACCCGGCTGATCTTCGTCGGGCCGACCCCGGCGCCGGTGCAGGCGCCACCGGCGGTCGGGTTGCTCGACGTGACGAAGGGGTACGTGCCGTGGTCGATGTCGAGGAGGGTGCCCTGACCGCCCTCGAAGAGGACGACCTGGTCGTTCTCCAGCGCCTTGTTGATCACCAGGACGGTGTCGGCGACGAACGGCGCGAGCTGGTCGGCGTAGCCGAGCAGCTCCTCGACCACCTGGTCGACGGCGATCGCGCGCCGGTTGTAGAGCTTGGTGAGGACCTGGTTCTTCACGTCCAGGGCCGCTTCGACCTTCTGCGTCAGGATCGACTCGTCGTAGAGGTCCTGCACCCGGATGCCGACGCGGTTGATCTTGTCCGCGTAGGTCGGTCCGATCCCGCGCCCGGTGGTGCCGATCTTCCGCTTCCCGAGGAAGCGTTCCGTCACCTTGTCCACGGTGACGTTGTACGGCGTGATGATGTGCGCGTTACCGCTGAGCAGGAGCTTGGACGTGTCGACGCCGCGCTCGTTCAGACCGCTCAGCTCGGAGAGCAGGACCGACGGGTCGACGACGACGCCGTTGCCGATGACAGGAGTACATCCGGGCGAGAGGATTCCGGAGGGGAGCAGGTGCAGGGCGTACTTCTGATCGCCCACGACCACCGTGTGGCCTGCATTGTTACCACCCTGGTAACGGACCACGTAGTCGACGGAGCCGCCGAGCAGGTCCGTCGCCTTCCCCTTGCCCTCGTCACCCCACTGAGCACCGAGCAGCACAAGTGCGGGCACGCGCGTACACCCCTTCCGGGCGGGGCATGTCCAAGGTCAGGGGCGTACACGGAGGATCCACCGCCATGTGCACCGCGACCGTCGTTGGCCGCAGACCTTCGGACCGGATGCCCCGGAATAGACGAAGCCCCTGGCGCAATAGCGCAAGGGGCTCTTGCACAAAGATGCTACCCGAGGAAGCGAGGCAGGACCGAGGTGGCGACTTCCGACCAGCTCCTTGTGGTCATCGACCCGGTCGCCCGGAGGACCGAGGGCGAGTCCGTACGGATCGCGAAAGACGTGCTCAGCGCGGGTGCGACGACGAAGGTGTGCCTCCCGGCCGACCCCGAGGAATTCGCCCGCGCGCTGGCCAGGCGCGGGTCGAGGCGACCGGTCCTGATCGGCGACGACCGGGCGCTGGTGCGCACCGTGTCGCTGCTGCACCGGCGGCGGGAGCTGGCCGAATGTGTGCTGTCGGTGGTGCCGGTGGGGGGTCTGCTGTCGGTGGCCGGGTCGCTCGGGGTGCCGACGGGGACGGTGGCGGCGGCGCGGGCGGTGCTGGACGGGGTGGAGCGGCGGCTCGACCTCCTCGTGGACGACAGCGACGGGGTCGTCCTCGGCACCCTGCGGATACCGCCCCCGGCGCCGGACGCGCCGCCGGAGCGCGGCCTCGACCCGGTCGCCCACCCGTGGCTGCGCACCTGCCAGACGCTGGTGCGCACGCTGGCGCCGTCCCGGCCCGCGCGGGCGCAGCTCACCGGCGGCCCGGCCCGGCTGCGGGTGGAGGTGGACGGCGTCACCGTGGTCGACCTCGACCAGCCGGTGGAGACGGTGCGGGTGGCCCCCGGCCGGTCGGGCCTGGCGACCGTGGAGGTGCATCCGGCGTCGGTGGGCGCCGAGGCGACCCCGCTGCTGGCGACCGGCCGCACGGTCTCCGTCTCGGGCGCCGACTTCCACTACCGGGCGGACGCCGCGGTGTCGGGCCCGGTCCGCAGACGGACCTGGACGGTCTGGGAGGGGGCGTGGGGCCTGACGGTGCCGCACCGGGCGTGACACGCCCCGCCGCCGGCCCGGGGGCCTTTGTGCCCGGCGGCCCTGCGTGTCCCGGGGCCCGGGGTCTCCCGGGGGTCTAGGAGGGGCCGAAGGTGCGGTCCCGGTGGTCGCGCCAGCGGGACATCATCTCCGCGATCTCGCCCTCGACGAACTCGAAGAAGGCCAGGGTCTCGGCCATCCGGCGCCCCGCCGGGGTCTCGGGGCCGAGGCTGGCGACGCCCTCGCGCAGGGCGATCTCCCACCGCTTCATGATCGACTCGCGGTTGGTCAGCGCCTCGTACCACTGGTCGCCGCGCACCCGGTAGCGCTCGCGGCGGGAACCGGGCTCGCGCTCCCGCGCCACCATGTGCGCCTGGGCCAGGTAGCGCACCGCCCCGGAGACGGCGGCCGGGCTGATCCGCAGCAGCTCCCCCAGCTCCGCCGAGGTGAGCGAGCCCGCGTCGGCGGAGAGCAGCGCGGCGAAGACCCGGGCCGGCATCCGCGGCATCCCGGCCTCGACGAGCTGGGCCGCGAACGACTCCACGAACCGCGAGACGGCCTCCGGGTCCCGCTCGGTCCCGTCTGATGCGCTCATGCCCCCATCCTAGCCAGACTTCATACGGTTCCTTAACTTCACAAATTTCTGAAGCAAGCGTACGTTCGGGAGCATGACGACGGCCATCACGGTCACCGGACTGCGCAAGTCCTTCGGCCGCACGCGCGCCCTCGACGGCCTCGACCTGACCGTCCGCACCGGCGAGGTGCACGGCTTCCTCGGCCCCAACGGCGCGGGCAAGTCCACCACCCTGCGCGTCCTGCTCGGCCTGCTGCGCGCCGACTCCGGCAGCGCCCGGGTGCTGGACCTCGACCCGTGGCGGGACGCGGTGCGGGCGCACCGCCGCATCGGCTACGTCCCCGGCGACGTCGCCCTCTGGCGCGACCTGTCCGGCGGCGAGGTCATCGACCTCTACGGGCGGCTGCGCGGCGGCCTCGACACCCGCCGCCGGGCCGACCTGATCGAGCGGTTCGCCCTCGACCCGACCCGCAGGGGCCACACCTACTCCAAGGGCAACCGGCAGAAGGTCGCCCTGGTCGCCGCGTTCGCCTCGGACGTCGACCTGCTCCTCCTGGACGAACCGACGTCGGGCCTCGACCCCCTGATGGAGGAGGTCTTCCGGCACTGCGTGCGCGAGGAGCGCGACCGGGGACGGACGGTGCTGCTCTCCTCCCACCTGCTCAGCGAGGTCGAGGAACTCTGCGACCGGGTCAGCATCGTGCGGGCCGGGCGCACCGTCGAGAGCGGGACGCTGACCGAGCTGCGCCACCTCACCCGCACCAGCGTCACCGCCGAACTCGCGGGCCCGCCGCAGGGGTTGGACCTGCTGCCCGGCATCCACGACCTCGACGTGCGCGGCGACCGGGTCAGGTTCCAGGTCGACGCCGCCGGACTCGGCGCCGCCCTGCGCGCGCTGACCGCGACCGGGGTCCGCTCCCTGACCTCGACCCCGCCGACCCTGGAGGAACTCTTCCTGCGCCACTACCGGCAGGACGGCACCGACACCGGCACCGGCACCGGCACCGGCGACGACCGCACGGCGGCCGCGCGATGACCGCGCCCGCCGTCCCGGCCGCCCCCCGCGCGATCCGCGTCCCCCGTCAACTCGTCGGCACCGGCACCCTGTTGCGGTTCGCGCTGCGCCGGGACCGGCTGTTCCTGCCGGCCTGGGTCGCGGTGCCCGCGCTGATCGTCCTCGCCACGCCCGGCGCCCTCGACGGGCTCTACGGCACCGCGTCCGCCCGCGCCTCCCTCTTCCACCAGGTCGCCGCGAACCCCTCCTTCCGCGCCCTGATCGGCCCGCTGCACGGCACCTCCACCGGCGCGCTGACCGCCTGGCGGGTCGGTGTCTACGCCGCCGCGCTCGCCGCCGCGGCCGGCCTGCTCGTCGTCGTCCGGCACACCAGGGACGAGGAGGAGAGCGGCCGTCAGGAGCTGATCTCGTCCGGGGCCGTGGGCCGCCGGGCCGCCCTCACCTCCGCCCTGCTCACCGCGCTGGTCGCGGACGCGGCGCTGGCCCTGCTGGTCACCGCGGGCCTGGCCGCCCGGGGAGTGGCGGGCGCGCTCGCCCTCGGGCTCGGACTCGGCGCGACCGGGCTGGTCTTCGGGTCGGCGGCGGCCGTCGTCGCCCAGCTCACCGAGAGCGCGCGGGCCGCCCGCGGTCTGACGGCGGCCCTCCTCGGCGCCGCGTTCGCGCTGCGCGCCGCGGGCGACGCCACGACCCCCGACGGCTCCTCGGCGGCGACCTGGCTCTCCCCGCTGGGCTGGCTGGAGAACCTGCGCCCCTACGCCCGCGAACGCTGGTGGGTGCTCGGCCTGTTCGCCGCCGCCGTCGCCGTCCAGACGGCCGCCGCCTACGCGCTGGCCGGACGCCGCGACCTCGGCGCGAGCTTCCTGCCGACCCGGCCGGGGCCCGCCGCCGGACGCCTGGGCACGGCGGGCGCGCTCGCCGGGCGGCTGCACCGCGGCTCGCTGCTCGGCTGGTCGGCCGCCTTCCTGGCCGCCGGGATCGTCTACGGGAGCCTCACCGACAGCGTGGCGGGCATCGTCCAGGACAGCGCGGGCGCCCGCGCGATCTTCCGGCGCACGGGCGGACCCGCGGCACCGGCCGACGCGTTCCTCGCCTCCATGACCGGGATGCTCGCCATGCTCGCCGCGCTGTTCGCCGTCGCGTCGGTGCTGCGCGCCCACACCGAGGAGACGTCGGGGCGGGCGGAACCGCTGCTGGCGGCCCCGCTCGGACGGCTGCGCTGGGCGGCCGGGCACCTGACGGTCGCCTTCGCCGGTTCCGCCCTGCTGATGGTGGTCGCGGGCCTGGGCCTGACCGCGGGATACGGCGCGCGGCCCGCCGCGCTGCTCGGCGCCTGCCTGGTCCGCCTCCCCGCGGTCTGGGCGGTCGGCGGCCTCGCCGTGCTGCTGTACGGGTGGGCGCCGCGGTACGCCCGGGTGGCCTGGGCGGTGGCGCTGGCGGCCCTGCTGACCGGCTGGGTGGGCCCCGCCCTCGACGCCCCCCGCGCGGTCCTCGACCTCTCCCCCTTCACCCACCTGCCCCCGCTGCCCGGCGCCCCGGTGCAGTGGCCGCCGGTCCTCGCCCTGACGGCCCTCGCCGCGCTGCTGACCGGGGCGGGACTCGTGGGCCTGCGCCGCCGGGACCTGACCGGCTGAACCCCGCCCGGCACCGGGACCGCCCGCGCCTCACCCCACCCGCACGTCGAGCCCCTTCAGGCCCCGGATGACGAAGTTCGGGTTGCGCTGCGGGTCCGCCACAGGCGCCAGATCCGGCGCCTGTTCGAGCAGGGCCCGCATGGACGCGGCCAGCTCGATCCTGGCCAGCGGGGCGCCGATGCAGTAGTGGATCCCGGCGGAGAAGCTGATGTGCGGGTTCTCCGTCCGGCCGAGGTCCAGCGTGCCGGGGCGGTCGAAGACCTCCGGGTCGTGGTTGGCGGACCCGAACAGCAGGGCGATCTCCGCGCCCCTGGGGATCGTCGTGCCGTCGATCTCGATGTCGTCCAGCACCCAGCGCTCGAACATCTGCAACGGGGTGTCGTAGCGCATCAGCTCCTCCACCGCCGTCGGCACCAGCGTGGGGTCCGCGCGCAGCGCCGCGAGCTGGTCCGGGTTGCGGAACAGCGCCCACCAGCCGTTGACCGTCGCGTTCACCGTCGCCTCGTGGCCCGCGTTCAGCAGCAGCACGCAGGTCGAGATCATCTCCTGCTCGGAGAGCCGGTCGCCCTCGTCGTGCGCCGCGATCAGACCCGAGATCAGATCGTCGCCCGGCCGCGCCCGCCGCTGCGCGATCAGCTCCCGCAGGTACTCCGAGAACTCCACCGACGCGCGCACCGCCCGCTCGGCCGTCTCCCGCGACGGGTTCAGCTCGTACATCCCGCAGATGTCGGCCGACCAGGGCCGCAGCGGCGCCCGGTCCGCCTCCGGGACCCCCAGCATCTCGGCGATCACCGCGACCGGCAGCGGCTCGGCCACGTCCTTCAGCAGATCGCCGCCGCCCGCCTCGACCAGGTCACCGACCAGCCGCCCGGCCAGCTCCCGCACGTACGGCTGGAGCCGCTCCACCGTGCGGGGCGTGAACGCCTTCGACACCAGGCGCCTGATCCGGGTGTGGTCCGGCGCCTCCAGGTCGAGCATCCCGTGGTCGTTGAGCACGTGGAACGGCTCGTGCTCAGCGGGCGGCGCCGTCCGCCCGAACTCCTCGTGCGTGAACCGGTGCAGATACGTCCGCCCCAGCCGCCGGTCCCGCAGCAGCGCCGAGACGTCCGCGTGGTGCGCGACCAGCCACTGGTCGCTCGGCTCGAAGTACTCCACCCGCCCTCGGGCGCGCAGCTCGGCATAGGCGGGGTACGGGTCGGCGACGAACGCCGGGTCCCACGGATCGAAGGCTCCCATGCCCGGACGCTAGCCCGGCACCCCCCGGTCTGACCAGGGGTGTCGTCCTTCTCACCCGCCCCTCACCCCGGTGTGACGAGCCGTGCCTCGTAGGCGAAGACCGCCGCCTGGGTGCGGTCCCTGAGCCCCAGCTTCACCAGGACGCGGCTCACATGCGTCTTGATCGTGGACTCCGCGACCACCAGCCGCCCGGCGATCTCCGCGTTCGACAGGCCCTGCGCGATCAGCACCAGCACCTCCGTCTCCCGGTCGGTGAGGTCCCCGTACGCCTGCGCGGTCGGCCGGGGCGCGGGCGCCAGCTTGGAGAACTCGGTGATCAGCCGCCTGGTCACGGAGGGCGCCAGCAGCGCCTCGCCGGACGCCACCACCCGCACCCCGTCGGCGAGCTGGCGGGCCGAGGCGTCCTTCAGCAGGAACCCGGAGGCCCCCGCGCGCAGCGCCTGGTACACGTACTCGTCCAGGTCGAACGTGGTCAGCACCAGCACCTTCGAGGCGCCCCCGGCGGCCACGATCTCCCGGGTCGCCTCGATGCCGTTCTGCTCGGGCATCCGGATGTCCATCAGCACCACGTCGGGCGTCAGCTCCCGCACCCGCCGCACCGCCTCCCGGCCGTCGACCGCCTCGCCGACCACCTCGATGTCCGGCATCGCGTTCAGCAGCACCGAGAAGCCCTCGCGGACCATCATCTGGTCGTCCGCGATCAGCACCCGGATGGTGCCCGTGCCGTCCGCGGCCGTCACGGGGGCCGCCGCGCCCGTCACGACGCGTCCTCGGCGGCGCGCGCGACCGGCAGGAACACCGTCACCTCGTAGCCGCCCTCCGCGGTGGCGCCCGCGGTCATCTCGCCGTCGAGCATGCCGACCCGCTCCCGCATCCCGGTGATCCCGTGCCCCGCCCCCGGCGACGGCTTGACCAGCGACGGCTGCGGCGGCGGCCCGTTGACGATCCGCAGGCCCAGCCCGCCCAGGACGTACCCGACCTCGACCGAAGCCCGTGCCCCCGGCGCGTGCCGCAGGGTGTTGCTCAGCGCCTCCTGCACGATCCGGTACGCCGACAGCTCGACGCCCTGCGGGAGTTCGCGCACCGCACCGGTGACCGTCTTGCCGACGTCGAGACCGGCGTCGCGCACGTTGGCGAGCAGGCCGTCCAGGTCGGCGAGGGTGGGCTGCGGCGCCTCCGGCACCTCGTAGTCCGCCGCGCGCACGACCCCCAGGACACGGCGCAGCTCGGTGAGCGCGGCCACCGCGTTCTCCCGGATGGTGGCGAACGCCGCCTCCAGCTCGGGCGGCGGGTTCTCCACCCGGTACGGGGCTGCCTCGGCCTGGATCGCGACGACCGACATGTGGTGGGCGACGACGTCGTGCAGCTCGCGGGCGATGGTGGTGCGCTCCTCCAGCAGGGTGCGCCGGGACCGCTCCTGCGCGGTCACCGTCTGCTGCGCGGTCACCTCCTGCTGCGCCTGCCTGCGGGTGTGCCGGACGGTGACGACGAGGAGGGCGAGCGCCGAGACGAACAGCAGCGGCGGGGTGTTGGAGCCGAAGCCGCGGGCGCCGCCGAGCGCGGTGCCGTAGGCCGCCGTCACCAGCCACATCCAGGCCGCGGTGCGGGGGCGGGTGCGCGCCGCGACGACCGTGAGGACGACGAGGTGGGCGAAGAAGTTGGCGGGCAGCCACGGCCAGTCGTACCACTCACCGGCCAGGACCGCGCAGACCGGGGTGGCCGCCATCGACAGCCAGAACGCGCCGACCGGCCGCACCAGGGTCAGCAGGATCGGTCCCGCCGCGAGCGCGCCCATGGCCAGCGAGTCGAGGCCGCCGGTGCCGGTCGTACCGGCGAGCAGCAGCGCGAAGAGGGCTGCGGCGACCACCACGGCGTGCGGCAGCCAGCCCGCCCGCTCGCGCAGTCCGCCGGGCAGGCGGCGCACCAGCGGGCCCTCGGTGCCCATCGGTGGCAGCGGACGGTAGGCGAAGGCCTCGTGGAACAGGTCCTGCCGCAGCCCGCGCAGGGCGTCTGCGGCGGCCCGGCCCTCCGGACTGCGCGGCTTGTAGTGCTGCGTCTGGCTCGTGTCGTTCACAGGAGAGACGGTAGGTGCGAACGGGTGACCCCGTCGTCACCAGTGAGGGGGGTCCCGGGAGGTCCGTCTCAGGTACTACGGAGGGGAGACGGGGCGGCGGCACGGGAGACTGGGGCGGCGGCACGGGAGACTGGGGCGGCGGCACGGGAGACTGGGGCGGCGGTGGGGGCGGCGCCCCGGCCGGGTGCGTCCGGCCGCAGCCCGGCCGGTCTGTCCGCGTGCCGGTCTGCCCCGGTGCCGGTCTGCCCGCGTGACCGTCTGCCCGTCTGCCCGCGTGGCCGCGTGGCCGTCTGCCCGCGTCTCCGCCGCATCCCCCCGGGGCCGTCCCTCGCGCCGGGCTCAGAAGGCGAGTTGGGCGATCTCCTCCGCGACCACCGCGCAGGCGTCCGCCGCCGGGTCGATCAGCGGGAAGTGGCCGACGTCCTCCAGCAGGGTCAGCCCCACCACCTCGCCCGCCTTCGCCGCCGCGTCCGCGTACGCCTCGGCGACCGGGTACGGGACGATGCCGTCCGCGCGGCCCTGCACCAGCGTCGTCGCGATCCCGGTCGGCAGCAGCAGCGCCGGGTCGGCGTACGGGCGGCGCTCCTCGAACACCGCCTCCCCGCCCAGGAGTTGACGGGCGGCCCCGGCGCAGACGGCGAGCTTCTCGGCCACCTCGAAGTCGGCGATCGGCGCCAGCGCGACCACGCCCCGCAGCGGCGGCGGACCCGCGGTGCGCCAGGGCGCGTCGGCGGGCAGCAGATGGCGGGCCGCCGCCCACAGCGCGAGATGGCCCCCGGCCGAGTGCCCGGTGAGCACCAGGCGCCGGGAGTCGGCCCGCGGCAGCGCCCCGCGCACCAGCGCGGGCAGCGCGTCCAGGGCCGCGGCGACGTCGTCGAAGGTCTCCGGCCAGCGCCCGGCGACGGTCACGCCGTCGGCGTCGTCCGCCCCGGGACCCGTCGCCCCGCACCGGTACTCGACGCTCGCCACCGCGAACCCCCGGCGGGCCAGGAAGGACGCGAACGGGGAGAGGTGACGGCGGTCGAAGCGGGTCCGCCAGGCGCCCCCGTGCAGGGCCACGACCAGCGGCGCGAGCACACCGGGACGGTCGTCGCCGTGCGGGGCGTAGAGGTCGATCACCTGGTCGGGGTGGTCGCCGTACGCGACGGTGACATCGGCGGCGACCGCGGGGTGCGACAGGGCCGACGCCTCCTCGGCGGCGGCGCGGGATGCGGCGGCGTCGTCCGGCATGCTCCAACCTCTCAGCGGCGATGGGGGCACCTCCCGGGCTTTCGCGCACGACGGGAGGTGTGGCGGACCAGGTGGGGAATCGGCCGTTGGCGGGGACCGTATCAGGCCCGTGCGGCGCCTCGACACGCGGAAGTGACGCACGGTGAGGGATAAACGGTTCTCTACCGGGCCCGGCTCCGTCAGTTCGGCGCCAAGAAGTGGTGAAAGCAGCGCAAAACCCTCACCGTTCACCCCCGCGGCAGCGGCCCGCACCCGGCCCGCCGCGTCCGCCGCCGGCCTCGCCGGGCCGCCCGCCCGGTGCGCCGTACGGCCCGGCCCGCGGCCCCAACTCCCGCCGCCCGCTAGGCCGTAGCCCCGCCCGCCACCTCGTCGAGCACCTCGCCCAGCACCCGCGCCGCCCGCTCCGCGTCCGCGAACCCCACGTACAACGGCGTGAAACCGAACCGGAGTACGTCGGGATGCCGGAAGTCACCGACCACGCCTCGTCCGATCAGGTGCTTCATCACGTCCCCGGCGTCCGGGCAGCGCAGCGCGACCTGGCTGCCGCGCTCCCCGTGCCGCCGCGGTGTCACGCACTCCGTGCGCCCCGGTCCCGCGTACGCCTCGACGCACTCCAGGAAGAAGTCCGTCAGCGCAAGGGACTTGGCGCGCACGGCGTCGATCCCGACGCCCTCCCAGACGTCGAGGGACGCTTCGAGGGCGAGCATCGACAGGATGTCCGGGGTGCCGACCCGGCCGCGCACCGCGCCCGGCGCCGCCTCGTACGCGGAGCGCATCCCGAACGGTTCGGCGTGCGAGTTCCAGCCGGGCAGCGGCGAGTCGAAACGGCCCTGGAGGTCCCGGCGCACGTACAGGTACGCGGGCGAACCCGGGCCGCCGTTCAGGTACTTGTAGGTGCAGCCGACCGCGAGGTCCACCCCGTGCGCGTCCAGTCCGACGGGCAGCGCGCCCGCGCTGTGGCACAGGTCCCAGACCACGACCGCGCCCGCCGCGTGCACCGCCGCGGTCAGCCCCGGCAGGTCGTGCAGGCGTCCGGTGCGGTAGTCGACGTGGTTGAGGAGCACGGCCGCCGTGCGGTCGCCGAGCGCACCGGGGACCCCGGCGGGCTCGACCGGCCGCAGCGCGCACCCGGTCATCCGGGCCGCCGACCCGGCGATGTACCCGTCGGTGGGGAAGGTGGTGGCGTCGACGACGATCTCGTCCCGGCCCTCGCCGCCGGTCTCCCGCGCCATCCGCACGGCCGCCACGAGTGCCTTGAAGACGTTGACACTTGTCGAGTCGCCGACGACGATCTGGCCCGCCGCCGCGCCGACCAGCGGGGCGATCCGGTCGCCGATCCGCTCGGGCGCGGTCCACCAGCCGCTCTCCTCCCAGGAGCGGATGCGCAGCCGGCCCCACTGGCGCCGGACCACGTCGTCGACCCGGTCCGGGACGGTGGCCGGCAGCGCGCCGAGCGAGTTGCCGTCGAGGTAGACGACGTCGTCGTCATCGAGGACGAACCGGGCGCGCAGCGCGGCGAGTTCGTCACCCGCGTCCAACTCCCGCGCGCGGGAGGCGAGTCGGTCGGGGACGGCGGCCTCAGACATGGGAGCGCGCCGTCCACAGCTCGGGGAACACGTTCTTCCCGGCCCGTTTCTCCAGCCAGGCCACCCCGGCGGAGCCGCCGGTGCCGGTCTTCGCGCCCATCGCCCGGCGGGTGGCGACCAGATGGTCGTTGCGCCAGCGCCACACCAGTTCCGCGACGTCCGTCAACGCCTCGCCGAGACGGGCGAGTTCGGCGTGCTCGTCGCCCGCGTAGACGGCCGTCCAGGCCGCCTCGACGGCCTCCGACGGCTCGTACCGCGTCGAGACGTCACGGCGCAGCACCGACTCGGGGATCGCGTGACCGCGGCGGGCCAGCAGCCGCACCACCTCGTCGTAGAGGCTGGGCTCCTGGAGCGCCTTCTCCAGCTCGGCGTGGACGCGCGGCGCGCCCCGGTGCGGGACGAGCATCGACGCGGACTTCTCGCCGAGCAGGAACTCCATCCGCCGGTACATCGCCGACTGGAAGCCGGACCCCTCGCCGAGGGCGGAGCGGTAGGAGTTGAACTGGGCCGGGGTGAGCTGGCCGAGCGGCCGCCAGGAGGCGTTCAGCGCGTCCAGCTCGCGCACCGAGCGCTTCAGGGCGTCGACCGCGACCGGCACCCGGTCCTCGCGCAGGGCGTGCGCGGCGGTCTCCCACTCGTGCGTGATCACCGTGAACCACAGCTCCATGACCTGGGTGGTGACCAGGAAGACCATCTCTCCGGGATCGTCGGAGAGGGTGTGCTGGAGGTGGGTGAGCACGTCCGCACGGACGTAGTCCTCGTACGGGGTGGTACCGGCGAAGTCGAGATGCGGGGCCGGGGGCTCCGCGGCGTCCCCGACGGAGCGAGCCTGGTGGGACATCGCTGTCTCCTGTTGTTGCTGAGGGTAGCGGTCCGCCCCTGCCGAGCCCGGCACGGGGGCCCCGGTCCCCACTCGCATCCTTCAATATCCCCCCGCTTCCGGCAAGGCCCGCCTGCCGCCAGACGGGCCGCACCGGAGCCCCCGCGGTACCCGGACCGCCCGGTCAGCCCAGGGTCTGGGCGGCGGCGGGCGAGGAGTCCTTCAGGAACTGCGCGCAGCGCTGGTACTCGTCCTGCTCGTCGATCGCCTGCGCGGCGCGGGCCAGCGCGTGCAGGGCGCGCAGGAAGCCGCGGTTCGGCTCGTGCTCCCAGGGCACCGGGCCGTGCCCCTTCCACCCGGCCCGGCGCAGCGCGTCGAGACCCCGGTGGTAGCCGGTGCGGGCGTAGGCGTACGACTCGACGACGCCGCCCCGCTCGAACGCCTCGTCGGCGAGACGGGCCCAGGCGAGCGAGGACTTCGGGTACTTCGCGGCGACGTCGGCGGGCGCCGTGCCCGCGGCCAGCAGCTCGCGGGGCTCCGGGTCGTCGGGCAGGTGGGTCGGGGGCGGCCCCCCGAGGAGGTTCTCGTGAATCGTCATGGACCAAGTCTGCCTCCTGGCCACCGCGTCCCGCGCCCCGCCTCGGCCCGCCCCGGTCCGGGCGGCGCTCCCCCGCCCCCTCACTCCCCGGACTCGATGCGGCCCGCCGCGCGCCGCCCTTCGAGCGGCGGCGCCGTCACCGAGCCGTGGGTCAGGCACTCCGGGTGCGCGCAGTCCGGGGCGAGGGTGCGCACCGTCGCGAAGGCCACCCCCGCGCCGACCACCAGCACCCCCGCGCACCACAGCATCGCCCGGTGGAAGGCGCTGTCGAAGGCGTCCGGCGTCCGGTACGCCTCCGGGCCCATCCCGGCGAGCAGCGGCAGCGCCGCCACCGCGATCAGACCGGCCGCACGGGCCGCCGCGTTGTTCACGCCGCTGGCCAGGCCCGCCCGCGCGGTGTCGACGGAGGCCAGCACCGTCGCCGTCAGCGGCGCGACCAGGGTGACCATGCCGCAGCCCAGCACCAGCAGCGCGGGCAGCACGTCGGCGGCGTAGGAGGCGCCGGGCCCGACCCGCAGCATCAGCAGCATCCCCGCCGCGCACAGCAGCGGGCCCACGGTGAGCGGGATGCGCGGCCCGATCCGCCCGGCCAGCGCGCCCGAGCGGGCGGAGAACAGCAGCATCAGCACCGTCGTGGGCAGCAGCGCCGTCCCGGCGGCGAGCGCGGACCAGCCGACGGCGACCTGGAGCTGGAGCGCGGCCAGGAAGAAGAACCCGCCGAAGGCCGCGTAGACACAGAGCGTGACCAGGTTGACGGCGGTGAACTGGCGCGAGGAGAAGATGTCCAGCGGCATCATCGGGTCGGCGCCGCGCCGCTCCACCCGCACGAAGGCGCACCCCGCCGCCACCCCGGCCGCGGCCGCCGTCAGGACCACGGCGAGGGAGCCCGCCCGGCCCTCGATCAGCGCGTAGGTGACCAGGGCGAGCGCGAGGGCGCCGAGGGCGGCGCCGGTGACGTCGAACCGGCCGTGCGCGCGGGCCCCGCCGGACGACTCGGGGACGTGGCGCAGCGCGATGGGCACGCACAGCAGCGCCAGCGGGACGTTCAGCAGGAAGACCCAGCGCCAGCCGGGGCCGTCCACCAGCCAGCCGCCGAGGAACGGCCCGACGGCCGCGCCCACCCCGCCGAACCCGGACCACAGGCCGACCGCCCTGGCCCGGTCGTCGGGGTGGAAGGAGGCCTGGATGAGGGCGAGGGAGCCGGGGGTCAGCAGGGCGCCGCCGATGCCCTGGAGGGCGCGGGAGGCGATCAGCACCCCCACGTTCGGGGCGACCCCGCAGAGCAGGGACGCGGACGCGAACCAGACGACGCCGACGACGAAGACCCGGCGGCGCCCGTAGCGGTCGCCGAGCGAGCCGCCGAGCAGGATCAGCCCGGCCAGCGTCAGCATGTAGGCGTTGACCGTCCACTGGAGCGCGGCCAGGCCCGCGTCCAGGTCACGGCCGATGCGGGGGAGGGCGACGTTGACGACGGTGGAGTCCAGCATGGCCATGCTGGAGCCGAGCACGGTGGTCAGGACGATCCACCTGCCCCGGGGCGAGGCGAGCCGGACATCGGGCATGCCCCAGATATACAGCGAGCCCGGCACCTGGGACAGGCGCCGGGCTCACCGCGGGCGGGTCACTTGATGCGCGTACCGGTGGAGCGCAGGTTCCCGCAGGCCTCGGTCACGCGCCGGGCCATGCCGGCCTCGGCCAGCTTGCCCCAGGTGCGCGGGTCGTAGGTCTTCTTGGAGCCGACCTCGCCGTCGACCTTCAGGACACCGTCGTAGTTGCGGAACATGTGGTCCGCGACCGGGCGGGTGAACGCGTACTGGGTGTCGGTGTCGAGGTTCATCTTCACGACGCCGTTCTCCAGCGCGGTGGCGATCTCCTCGGCGGTGGAGCCGGAGCCGCCGTGGAAGACGAAGTCGAACGGCGACGCCTTGCCGAACTTCGCGGCGACGCCGTCGCTCAGCTCCTTCAGCAGGTCGGGGCGGAGCACGACGTTGCCCGGCTTGTACACGCCGTGCACGTTGCCGAAGGAGGCGGCCAGCAGGTAGCGGCCCTTCTCGCCCAGGCCGAGCGCCTCGGCGGTGCGGATCGCGTCGTCGACGGTGGTGTACAGCGAGTCGTTGATCTCGTGCGAGACGCCGTCCTCCTCGCCGCCGGTCGGGGTGATCTCGACCTCAAGGATGATCTTGGCGGCGCGGGCGCGCTCCAGCAGCTCCTGGCCGATGGCGAGGTTGTCGGCGAGGGTCTCCGCCGAGCCGTCCCACATGTGCGACTGGAACAGCGGGTTGCCACCGGCCCTGACGCGCTCCTCGGAGACCGCGAGCAGCGGGCGCACGTACCCGTCGAGCTTGTCCTTGGGACAGTGGTCCGTGTGCAGCGCGACGGTGACCGGGTACTTCTCGGCGACGATGTGCGCGAACTCGGCGAGCGCGACGGCGCCGGTCACCATCTCCTTCTGGTACTGGCCGCCCAGGAACTCGGCGCCGCCGGTGGAGATCTGGATGATGCCGTCGCTCTCCGCCTCCGCGAAGCCGCGCAGCGCCGCGTGCAGGGTCTGCGTCGAGGTGACGTTGATGGCCGGGTAGGCGAACTTGCCTGCCTTCGCCCGGTCGAGCATCTCGTTGTAGACCTCGGGGGTTGCGATGGGCATCTGTCCGCTCCTTGTATGTGCGGGTGGGCGTTCTGTGTTGCTGCGTCCTGCGGCCCTGACCTAGACCTTGGGGCGACGACGTCGTCACCGGCGCCCCCATCTTTCCAGACCCGCCCCGCCGTCCGTCTCCCGCCGTCCGCACCGTGGGACGGCCGGCGCGGCGGCGGGGGGTCTCAGTCGAGGCCCAGGTCGTCCTTGGAGTAGGCGTACAGGTAGGGCACCGCGGCGCCCTCCCGGATCTTCTCCGCCGCGCCGGTCGCGCGGTCCACGATGGTGACGACGGCGACGACCTCGGCGCCCGCCTCGCGGACCGCCTCGACGGCGGCCAGCGGGGAACCGCCGGTGGTGGAGGTGTCCTCGACGACCAGCACCCGGCGGCCCGCGATGTCGGGGCCCTCGACCCGGCGCTGCATGCCGTGTGCCTTGGCCGCCTTGCGGACGACGAACGCGTCGACCCGGCGGCCCCGCGCGGCGGCGGCGTGCAGGATCGCGCCCGCGACCGGGTCGGCGCCCATGGTCAGGCCGCCGGCCGCGTCGAACTCCAGGTCGGCGACCAGGTCGAGCAGCACCTCGCCCACCAGCGGGGCGGCCTCGCCGTCCAGGGTGACGCGGCGCAGGTCGACGTAGTAGTCGGCCTCCAGGCCCGAGGAGAGGGTCACCTTGCCGTGGACCACGGCCTTGTCCTTGATCTGCTGAAGCAGCGCTGCGCGCACGTCACTCATGCGGCCAGCTTAGAGGCGGCGCCAGGTCCAGGTGGTGGCGGCTTCGAGGGGTTCGAGGAGGGTGACCTGCCGGGGCGCCGTGTTGAGGCCGTCGGGCGGTCCGGTCTGCGGCTCCACGCAGACGGCGGCCTCCTGCTCGTCGTAGACGACCACCCACTCCTCGCGGCTGGCCACCTTCAGCTCCAGGCTGCCCGGCCAGGTGAGGGTGACGTCGACCCCGCCGGGCATCCCGAAGCAGTCGTCCCAGGGACCCGGGCGCGGGGCGACGCGCTCGCCGGTCGGCAGGTGGTCGGCTCCGCGCTCCTCCTGCCAGGCGGGGGTGAAGTCCACCCGGACGTCCTCGCCGCCGAGGTTGCGGTGGAACCAGGGGTGCCAGCCGATCTGCGCCGGGAACGACGAGTCGAGGGTCTCCACCGCCATCGTCAGCGTGAGGGTGTCCGGGGTGAGCGCGATCTGCTGGGTGACGCGGCCGGACCAGGGCCACGGCTCGACCAGGTCGTAGGTGATGACCGCCTCGGTGTCGCCGACCCGCGCGGTGCTCCAGGCGCCGTCCCGCGCGGTGCCGTGGATGGCGTGCGGCGGTGAGTTGAGCGGCAGTTGCCGCACCGTCGCGCCGTCCCGGAACCGGCCGTCCCTGGTCCTGCCGCACCACGGCACCATCGGGAAGCAGCCGAACCGCTCCCCCTGCCGCAGCAACTCGGTGCCCCCGATGCGCAGTCCACCGATCCGCCCGCCGTTGCCCGGCTGGACGGTCACCTCCGCGTCGCCCGCGGTCAGCGTGATCTCGTCGTCGCTCACGGGACGACCCTACTGGGGTGCGCGGACGGCGGACGCGGTCAACGGCGTCTGCGCAGCGCGCGGGTGACGACGATCGCCGACGCCAGCGCGACGGCGGCGGCGGGCGCGGCCCAGCGCAGCGGTGAGCCGGGGGCGATGGTCTGCGGCGCGGGCACGGGCGCGTACCGGCCGCGCGGCGGCGCGTGGTCGACCTCCTCGGCACTGCGCCCGATCATCGTCCGCCGAGCGTGCGCGGCCTCGGCGGGAGGCTCCCCGGGAGCGATGGGCTCCACGGGCACGAGGGGCACGACGGCGTCGGGGGCGTCGGCGTCGGGGGTGGCGCCTTCGACGTCGGCGCCTTCGGGATCGGTGCGCTCGGGGTCGGCCCCTTCGAGGTCGGTGCCCTCGTGGTCGCCGGGGACGGGGGCGTCGCCGGGGGTGGCGGAAGTGGCGGAGGCGTCATGAGGGGCGTCGGGGGCGTCAGCGTCAGCGTCAGCGTCAGCGTCAGCGGAATCGTCCGCGCCGTCGGTGCCGTCCGCGCCCCCGGTGTCGGCGTCCGCGGCTTCGGCCTCGGGGGTGACGCCTTCGGTGTGGGCGTCGGCGGAGTCGTCCGCGCCCTCGGAGGCGCTCGCGGTGTCGGCGTCGTCCGCGCCCCCGGGGACGTCGGGTGCGCCCGCCCCACGCGGTGTCTCCTGCGGCGGGGTGCCCAGGTTCCGGGCGAAGCGGTCCAGCAGGCGGGTCGCCGCCGAGGCCACGGCGTCCGGCGGGAGTTCGGCCAGGCGGCCGTCCGCGGTGGCGGTGCCGGTGAAGGTGACCGCGGCGCCGCCCTCCGCGTCCTCGACCCGCACCGTCAGCGCCAGGCGCACGGTGCCGGAGCCGCGGGCCTCGGTGGCGTCGCCGGTCAGGACGTACGCGCCGTCGGCGCGGGCGCTGACCCGGACGGTGCCCCGGCAGGTGACGGAGTGGCCGCCGACGCGCACCTTCAGCCGACCGGAGCCGGGCTCCGCGCCCGCCTCCTGGTGGAGCCCGGGAACCGCGCGGGCCACCCGCGCGGGGTCGGCGAGCGCGTCCCGCAGCCGGGCGGCCAGAACCGGAACGAACACCTCATGCTCCATGTCGGGCGAGCCTACCCAGGACACCGGCTCCCGCACCTCCGTTGCCGGAAAGTGGCGGCCGGTTTCCACGGGGTCAGTCGGTGTAGCGGGGGTGCACCAGGGTGGACGGCGGCAGCCCCGGGACCCTGGTCCGCAGCGCCTCACCGGCGTCCGCCGCCAGGGCCGCCGGGGTGAGCGTGCGCGGGCGCGGCGCCCCGGGGGCGAGGCTCAGGCGCGGCGGCGCGGTGGCGGCGAGGACGAACCCCCCAGTCGCGGGCGGCGCGGGACGCCTCCGTCGTGCGGTCGGGGCCGCCCGCGAAGCCGGAGGCGCGGCCCGAGATCCGGTACGGGACGGTGTGCAGCCCGGCCGCGCGGAGCGTGGCGTCGACCGTCCAGAAGACGCGCGGCCTGCTGGCGAGCGGGCCCGCGTGCACCACGAGGCGCCCGCCGGGGGCCAGCGCGCGGCGGGCGAGGCCGTAGAACTCCTGGGAGTACAGCTTGGTGCTGGCGGTGATGCCGGGGTCGGGCAGATCGCAGACCACGACGTCGTACGAGGACGGCGGTGCCCCGCGCAGCCAGCCGAAGGCGTCCTCGGCGGTGACGTGGACGCGCGGGTCGGCGTAGGCGTGGCCGTTGAGCCGGGCGAGCCCGGGGTCGCTGCGGGCCAGCCGGAGCAGGCCCGCGTCCAGCTCGACGACGTCGACCCGGCGCACGCCCGGATGGCGCAGCACCTCGCGGACGGCGAGTCCGTCCCCGCCGCCGAGGACGAGCACGCGCGCGTGCGGGCCGTTCATCGCGGGGTGCACCAGCGCCTCGTGGTACGGCAGTTCGTCCCGGCCGCTGACCCGCAGGCGGCCGTCGAGGAAGAGGTCGAGGGGCCTGCCGCGGGTGCCCCCGGTGAGGATGATCTCCTGGACCCCGGTCTGCAGCGCGACCCGCACGTCCGTGCCGTAGACGGCGTGCCGGGCGGCCCGTTCGAAGTCGTCGACGAGGACGGCGGCGGAGGCGAGGACGCCGAGGACCAGGAGGTTGGCGACCAGCAGCAGCCAGCGGGCGCGGCGGCTGAGGTCGCGGCGGAAGAGGCCGAGGACGAGGGCGCCGCCGGCCACCGCGTTGACGGTGCCGGTGATGAGGGCGCCGGTGAGCTGGCCGAGGAGCGGCAGCAGCAAGAAGGGGAAGGCGAGACCGCCGACCAGGGCGCCCACGTAGTCGGCGGCGAAGAGGTCGGCGACGGCGCCGCCCGCGTCCTGGCGGCGGATGCGCTGGATCAGCTCCATCAGCAGCGGCACCTCGGCGCCGATGAGCAGGCCGATGGCGAGCGAGAAGGCGACCAGGAGCCAGCGCGACCCGCTCGCCCACAGGCCGCCCCAGCCGCCGGTCCAGGCGAAGACCGCGTAGAGGGCCATCGCGCTGCACCCGCCGACCAGGGCGAGCGCCGCCTCGATCGCGCCGAACCCGGCGGCGGCCCGCCAGCGCAGCCGTTTCGCGGCGAGGGAGCCGATGCCCATGGCGAAGACCATCACGGAGAGCACGACGCTGGCCTGGGTGACGGAGTCGCCGATGAGGTAGGAGGCGAGCGCGACCAGCTCCAGTTCGTAGACGAGCCCGCAGGCCGCGCAGACGAACACGCACGCCAGGACCAGGAACCGGCCCGTGCCCGGCCGCACCGGCAGCCGCGCCGGTCCGGGCCAGGGAGGCGGGGAGCCGGGCGGGGCCGGCGCGTGCGGATCGATCACGACTGCGACGTTACGTCACGTGAACGTCACGCTTCGTCACCCACACGTGTGGAAATGTCGGCCAGTCGGCGGCTGGACGTTTGATCTCCGCGGGACGGCCGGGGTCAGACGGCCGAGGGGCTGAGCGACTCCGCCGCCGGGACCCGGACGCCCACCCGGGTGCGGGTGGCGACGAGCTGTCCGTCCTGCGGATAGGCGTGCCAGGTCCGCCAGTGCACCTGGCCCTCGTGCCGCTGGGCCAGCAGGGCGGTGAAGGCGTGCGGACTGCCGGGGAAGACGCCCGCGAGTCCGTTCGGATGGTCGGAGACGAGGGCGAGCAGCTCCTGCGCGCGCCCCGCGAACGAGCCCGGGGACAGCACCTCGACGCGGGCCGCGAACTCGTACTCCCAGTCGCCGACGCGCTTGGCGACCCCCAGCGGCAACGGGGTGCTGCTGCCGGGGATGCACGCCACCGTCTCCGAACAACTTCCCTGCTCCTCCTCCAGGATGACTTGATGGGAGGCGCCGAGAAGTCGCAACTGGAGCTTGGCCCGGGACAGTTCGATGTCCAGCGTGGCGAGCGCGGGGAGCGGGTCGCCGCCCAGCGCCCAGGCGAGGTCGGCGGCACGTGTGTCGGTGTAGACGGTGTTCAGGGTCGTGAGCATGGGTGGGCTCCGCTAGCACGCAAAGAATGAGGGGGAGTGGATCCGGCGACACCAGGGTCGGCACCTGACGGTCCGGACGACTTCGGTCGGCCCGTCGTGGGGGAGTGCGCTGGACATCCGTTCCGGCCGCTTTGGTGGTTTAGAGGGAATCATGAACTGTGGCGTCGCCACAGTCTTTTTACCCAACTTCGTGGGGTTTCCATCCCTCAGAGGGCTCCACTGCTCAACTGTTCAACCAGGCGTGCGCCACCGGGTCGTGGCGCACGCCGGGGCGTACGGGCCAGCGGAGCGTGCTCAGTTGCCCCCGCCGCCGCAGCCGCCCCCGCCGCCGCAGGACGAACCGCCGCCGCACGAGGAGCCGCCCCCGCACGACGAGTGGCCGCCGCCACCGCAGGAGTGACCACCGGAGTGGTGGCCGCCGGAGTGGTGACCGCCGGACGACGAACCGCTGTCGCCCGCCCACCAACTGGCCCCGCCGCCGCCCCCGCTCGCGGCGCCCCCGCGCCGGTAGGAAGCGGCGCGTCCCTTGCCGCGCCGCCTGGACACCGCGGCCACCACGATGACCACCACTATCGCCGTGAAGATCAGAATGACACCCATGGCGCCACCCTCCTTCCGAGTCCCCCGAAGCAACCCCCCGTGGGCGCCTCGCTTCGTGCGTGCCCCGGGGATTCCCGGTCACTCCCCGGGCCAAAGCAGAGTTGAGGAACTCCAGAGCTTCGGCGCAGGATGACCGGTATGACCTCCAGCACCCGCCCCCTGCTCAACCGCCGCCTCGCCGAGTTCGGGACGACGATCTTCGCGGAGATGTCCGCGCTGGCCACCCGCACCGGCGCGATCAACCTCGGCCAGGGCTTCCCCGACACGGACGGCCCCGAGGAGATCCGGGAGGCCGCGGTGCGGGCGCTGCGCGACGGGCGCGGCAACCAGTACCCGCCGGGCCCCGGCGTCCCCGAGCTGCGCACCGCGATCGCCGCGCACCAGCAGCGCCGGTACGGCCTCGACCACGACCCCGACACCGGTGTCCTGGTCACCGCGGGCGCCACCGAGGCCATCGCGGCGACGCTGCTGGCGCTGGTGGAGCCGGGCGACGAGGTGATCGCCCTGGAGCCGTACTACGACTCCTACGCGGCCTGCGTCGCGATGGCGGGCGGCACCCGGGTGCCGGTCACCCTGCGCCCGCACGAGGGGGCGTTCCGGCTCGACCTGGACGAGCTGCGGGCCGCCGTCACCGACCGCACCCGGCTGCTGCTGATCAACACCCCGCACAACCCGACCGGCACGGTCCTCGGCCGCGCGGAGCTGACGGCGATCGCCGAACTGGCCGTCGAGCGGGACCTGCTGGTGGTGACGGACGAGGTGTACGAGCACCTGGTCTTCGACGACGCCGAGCACCTGCCGCTGGCGGGCTTCCCCGGGATGCGGGAGCGCACGGTGACGATCGGCTCGGCGGGCAAGACGTTCTCGTTCACCGGGTGGAAGGTGGGCTGGGTGACGGCCGCGCCCGCGCTGGTGTCCGCGGTGCGCTCCGCGAAGCAGTTCCTCACGTACGTGGCGTCCGGCCCCTTCCAGTACGCGGTCGCCGAGGCGCTCGCGCTGCCCGACAGCTTCTTCGCCGGCTTCCGCGCGGACATGCTCGCCAAGCGCGACCTGCTCGCGGCGGGGCTGGCGGACGCCGGGTTCGCGGTCTTCCGGCCGGCCGGGACCTACTTCGTCACCACCGACATCCGGCCGCTCGGCGAGAGCGACGGCTTCGCCTTCTGCCGGGCGCTCCCGGAGCGCGCGGGCGTGGTGGCCGTCCCCAACGCCGTCTTCTACGACCACCGGGAGGAGGGGGCGCCGTTCGTGCGGTTCGCCTTCTGCAAGCGGACGTCGGTGCTCCAGGAGGCGGTCGAGCGGCTGAAGGCGGTCCGCTGACCGGCGGCTGACCCGCCGCGGGCGGCCCGGCCGCCGTCGCTTCCGGGCGGGGCGACCGTCCGCGCGGTGTCCCCGGACGGGTCGAATCCGCCGTCCACGGGCGCGCAACGCTCGTATTCGCCCCCTTCGACCGGCAATGTGCCGGTGTGACCCACGCGAGCATCCTCCTCCCCCCGTCCCGCAGCCAGCGGCCGGGCGCCGCCGGGCGGGCGCGGCTGTCCGTCGCCGGTGACGCGGCGCGGGCGCTCGGCCTCTTCACCGTCGCCCGGCTGCTGGGCGTCCTCGTCCTGGCGGCCGCCGCCTGGGCGACCGACCAGCGCCCGCTCACGCTGCTCGGCCGGTCCTGGGACTCCCTGTGGTACCTGGGCATCGCCGCGCACGGGTACGGCGTCAGCGAGGTCTTCGGGCCCGACGTCGTCCACAGCGACCTGGCGTTCTTCCCGCTGTACCCGGCGCTGGTGCGGCTGGTGACGGAGGCGGGCCCGCTGAGCGGGGGCGCGGCGGGCCTGCTGGTGTCGTGGCTGGCCGCCTACCTCGCCGCGTGCGGCCTCTTCGCGCTGGGCGCGCGCCTCTACGGGCGGGCGGTGGCGACGGCGCTGGTGCTGCTGTGGGGGCTGCTGCCGCACTCGATCGTGCTCTCCATGGCGTACACCGAGCCGGTGCTCACCGCGTTCGCGGTCTGGTCGCTGTACGCCGTGCTGGCCGGGCGCTGGCTGTGGGCAGGGGCGCTGGCCGCGCTGGCGGGGCTCTCCCGGCCGAACGGGTTCGCGGTGGCGGCGGCGGTCCTCGCCGCGGCGGCGTGGGAGTGCTGGACGGTGCGGCGGGCGGGCGGGAAAGTTACCCACAGGCTGTGGACGGGCGCGGCGCTCGCGCCGGTCGGCTGGGCCGCGTACGTGCTCTGGGTGGGCCACAGGGAGGGCGATCTGCCGGGCGGCTACTTCGAGGTGCAGCGCCTGTGGGGCTCCCGCTTCGACCTGGGCCGCGGCTCGCTGCGCTTCGTCCGCCACCTGCTGCTCGGCGACGAACAGCTCGTCTTCCCGATGACGATGGTGATCGTGGCGGCGGCCCTGGTGCTGTTCGCGCTGCTCGTCGCCGACCGGGCCCCGCTGCCGCTGGTCGTCTACAGCGGGGTGCTGCTGCTGGTCGCGGTGGGCGGCTCGGGGTTCTTCGAGTGCAAGCCGCGGTTCCTGCTCCCGGCGTTCCCGCTGCTGCTGCCGCTGGCGCGGGCGCTGACCCGCACGGCGAGAGCCCGGCCCTGGCACGCCACCGTGGTGGTCTGCGCCCTGGCCGGGCTCTCGTTCTGCTACGGGGCCTACCTGGTGGTCGTCGCCCGCACACCCCTGTAGGGAGGGCTACGCCTCGTCGTCGCCGGGCGTCCCGTCGGCGTCGTTGACGTCGTCCTCCAGGCCGAGCTGCTCGACGAGCCACTTGTCGAACTCGATGGCGGCGCGCACCCAGCTGACCGTGGAGGACACGAAGTGCTCCAGGCTGACGCCGGTGCCGATGAGCATCTGCGCCTCACCGATCAGCCGGACGGTGCCGTCGTCGTGGGTGTGCGTGTAGAGCTTGGGCCACAGCGTGCGCCGGTTCCAGTCGTCGATCGACTCCAGGAGCGTGGGCTTCTCGTCGATCTGGTGGGGCCGGTCGTAGAACGTCCGCACCGAGAAGACCTGCTGGTCGCCCTCGCCGCGGAACATGAAGTACGTGCGGAACTGCTCCCACGGCGCCGCGAGGTCACCCTCGTCGTCGACGACGTACTTGAGCTCCATCTGGTCGAGGAGCTGCTTCACGAGGTCCTGATCCGGGACTACGGGGCCCGCCGGCCCTTGGGGCTGCGGCTCGGGCTGGCCCCCGAAATTCGGAATCGAGGACGGGTCGATGGTCACCGTGTTCTTCCCTTCATACGGATTCCGTCATCCTCCCCCATGCGGGGAGGGGCGTGGCAAGCCCCGCCGACCCTGTCAGCCGTGGGCAGACACGATCCGGGCGGCGGCTGGGCCGTACGGCCGCCCTCCCCCGCGTCCCGGGGTCCGGCGCGCGGCCGCCCACCGGTGCCGGGCCCCGGGCGGCCGTGCGCCCGAGTACCCGGTTCCGCACGGCCCCACGCGTCCTGGTGCCCCGACCGGAACTAGAGCGTCTTCCCGGTGGCGGGCCCCACCAGCAGGCCGTCACCGAACGTGTCCACCCGGACCGTGTCGCCGTCCTTGATCTCGCCGGAGAGGATCTCCTTGGCGAGCCGGTCGCCGATGGACGTCTGGACCAGGCGGCGCAGCGGCCGGGCGCCGTAGGCCGGGTCGTTGCCCTCCGACGCCAGCCAGGCGAGCGCCTCGTCGCTGATCTCCAGGGTCAGCCTGCGCTCGGCGAGCCGCGCGGCGAGCCGGTCGATCTGCAGGCGGGCGATCCGCGCCAGCTCGGCCTCCGACAGGGCGGAGAAGACGACCAGGTCGTCGAGCCGGTTGAGGAACTCGGGCTTGAAGGACGCCCGGACGACGTCCAGGACCCGCGCCTTCTTCTCGTCCGCGCCGGTCAGCGGGTCCACCAGGAACTGGCTGCCCAGGTTGGAGGTGAGGATCAGGATGGTGTTGCGGAAGTCGACCGTGCGGCCCTGACCGTCCGTCAGGCGGCCGTCGTCCAGCACCTGGAGCAGGATGTCGAAGACCTCCGGGTGCGCCTTCTCCACCTCGTCGAGGAGCACCACCGAGTAGGGGCGCCTGCGCACCGCCTCGGTGAGCTGGCCGCCCTCCTCGTAGCCGACGTACCCGGGCGGGGCGCCGACCAGCCGGGCCACGCTGTGCTTCTCCCCGTACTCGGACATGTCGATGCGGACCATGGCCCGCTCGTCGTCGAAGAGGAAGTCGGCGAGCGCCTTGGCGAGTTCGGTCTTGCCGACGCCGGTCGGGCCGAGGAAGAGGAACGACCCGGTGGGCCGGTCCGGGTCGGCGATCCCGGCCCGGGTGCGCCGCACCGCGTGGGCGACCGCCTGCACGGCCTCGTGCTGGCCGATCAGGCGGCGGCCCAGCTCCTCCTCCATGCGCAGCAGCTTCTGCGACTCGCCCTCCAGCAGGCGTCCGGCGGGGATGCCGGTCCAGGAGCCGACGACGTCCGCGATGTCGTCGGGGCCGACCTCCTCCTTGACCATGGTGTCCCTGGCGGCCTCCTCCTCGGCCGCGCTGGCGGCCTCCAGGTCCCGTTCCAGGGTGGGGATCTCGCCGTAGAGCAGCTTGGAGGCGGTGTCGAAGTCGCCGTCGCGCTGGGCCCGTTCGGCCTGGCCGCGCAGTTCGTCGAGCCGTTCCTTCAGCTCGCCGACCCGGTTGAGGGACTCCTTCTCCTTCTCCCAGCGCGCGGTCAGCCCGCGCAACTCCTCCTCGCGGTCGGCGAGATCGCGGCGCAGCCGCTCCAGGCGCTCGCGGGAGGCCGGGTCGGTCTCCTTGCCGATCGCCAGCTCCTCCATCTTCAACCGGTCGACGGAGCGCTGGAGTTCGTCGATCTCGACGGGCGAGGAGTCGATCTCCATGCGGAGCCGGGAGGCCGCCTCGTCGACCAGGTCGATGGCCTTGTCGGGCAGGAAGCGGGAGGTGATGTAGCGGTCCGAGAGGGTGGCCGCGGCGACCAGCGCGCTGTCCGCGATGACCACCTTGTGGTGGGCCTCGTAGCGGCCCTTGAGCCCGCGCAGGATCGCGATGGTGTCCTCGACGGTGGGCTCGGCGACCAGCACCTGCTGGAAGCGCCGCTCCAGGGCCGGGTCCTTCTCGATGCGCTCGCGGTACTCGTCCAGCGTGGTCGCGCCGACCATCCGCAGCTCACCGCGGGCCAGCATGGGCTTGAGCATGTTCCCGGCGTCCATCGCGGAGTCGCCGCCCGCGCCCGCGCCGACCACGGTGTGCAGTTCGTCGATGAAGGTGACGATCTGGCCGTCCGAGTCCTTGATCTCGGCCAGCACCGTCTTCAGCCGCTCCTCGAACTCGCCGCGGTACTTGGCGCCCGCGACCATCGCGCCGAGGTCGAGCGAGACGAGCCGCTTGTTCTTGAGGGACTCGGGCACGTCCCCCTTCACGATGCGCTGGGCGAGGCCCTCGACGACGGCGGTCTTGCCGACGCCGGGCTCGCCGATGAGCACCGGGTTGTTCTTGGTGCGGCGCGACAGCACCTGCACGACCCGGCGGATCTCCTGGTCGCGGCCGATGACCGGGTCGAGCCGGCCCTCGCGCGCCGCGGCCGTGAAGTCCGTGCCGAACTTCTCCAGGGCCTTGTACTGGCCCTCCGGATCGGGTGTGGTCACCCGGCGTCCTCCCCTCGCCTGCTGGAAGGCCTCCAGCAGCTTCTTCGCCCCGGCCCCCTGGCCGGAGAGTACGTCCCCGGCGGCGCCGCCCTTCGCCGCGGTGCCGATCAGCAGGTGCTCGGTGGAGAGGAACTCGTCGCCCAGCTCCCTGGCCCGCTCGGCGGCGTCGGCCAGGACGGCGAGCAGTTCGCGGTTGGGCTGCGGGGGCGCCACCGTGGAGCCGGTGACGCTGGGCAGCCCGGCGAGGATCTGCTCGGCACCGGCCCGCACGGCGGCCTGGTCGGCGTCGACGGCGGCCAGCAGGTCGGTGACGTTCTCGTTGTCCTGCCCCTGGAGCAGGGCCAGGAGCAGATGAGCGGGGGTGAGGTCGGGGTGACCCTCGGTCACGGCCCGGCTGCTCGCCGCGTTGATCGCGTCCCGGCTCCGGTTGGTCAGCTCCGCGTCCACGTTCGTTCTCTCCTCCTGCTGCCGCTCCTGCTGGTCCCTTGCTGACTCAGTCAGCGTACACAAAGTTGAGTCTATTCCGCTCAAGGCAGGGTCGGACCCCGTTCCGGTGATTTTCCGCGCCGTGCCCCGACCGGCGGGCCCCCGCGTCGGCTAGGTTCCGGCCATGGCGACCCCCGCGCAGCACCCCGGCGCTCCCGACCCCGCGTACCTCGACTTCTGGCGTGAACGGCATCTGTGCACGCTGACCACCCCGCGCCCGGACGGCAGCCCGCACGTGGTGCCGGTGGGGGTCACCTACGACCCGGAGGCGGGGCTCGCGCGGGTCATCGCCGGATCGGCGAGCCGGAAGGTGCGCAACATCCTGGCGGCCGGGCCCGGCGGCGCGCGGGTCGCGGTGTGCCAGGTCGACGGGCGGCGCTGGGCGACGCTGGAGGGGGTGGCCGAGGTGCGGACCGGGCCGGACGCGGTCGCGGAGGCGGAGCGCCGGTACACGGAGCGCTACCACCGGGTCCCGTCGCCGAACCCGGCCCGCGTGGTCATCGAGATCCGGCTGACGCGGATCATGGGCCACGGCTGATTGTTTTCAGCCACTCATGGGCGCGGGACGTCTCGGTCGGGACCGTGCGGAAGGGCCCAAAACTGCAGCGGCGTCACCGTGTTCAGGTCACGGTGACGCCGCTGCGGGGGGAAGCGCCTGAGCGATCTGTTACGACGGGGGAATCGCGTCAGGCACTGCGGGGGGTGGCTGAGATGGTTCGCGGGGTGGGGGCCTCCGGCTCCACCAGCCTGTGGTCTCGTTGATCAAGGTTCACAAAGATCATTCCGTACCGGATGGCACACCTCACCGGCTGCGGCGCCCCCCGAGGCCGCCGCAGACACCGGTACGCCCGTACGTCCTCATCCTCGTCACGCGTCACGACCACCGGCTCGCCGAACACCGTCACCATCAGCGAGTCACCCGGATGGGGGATCGCGGTGACCAGGTCGATGAAGTGCCAGCCGGAGCGGTAGGCCGTGGCCATCTCGCGACGGAAGGACCGGTCGTCGGGAGGCGTGGTCATGACTCGACGGCCCAGGTGCTGTCGTCCACGCTCCAGGTGCTGTCGTCCTGCGTCCGGTCGGACGCCGTCACCACCCAGGTGCTGTCGTCCTGGGGGCTGTCGGACGCCCGCACCACCCAGGTGCTGTCCCCGGGCACGGCGGCGGCCGACGCGAACCAGGTGCTGTCTCCCGGCACCGCCGCGGCCACGGTGGCGCGCCAGGTACTGTCCGCGCGGGTGTCGCTCTTCGTTCCCGCCAGGCCGGTCAGCGTGCCGAGGGCCACAGCCACGGAGAAGGCGGCGACAAGCGCCGAGCGAAGCATTCTCTTATGCATAGTCGGCTTCGTCCTCATTTGAAGGTCACCTCTCCCCCGTCGACTACGACGATGGCCCATTCCGGCACGTCATGGCCACACAATCGATGCATCATGTTCCTGCACGTTCAGGACCCTGGGGGGTGGAGATTTGGCCACAAGCGAGACTAAGCGGACACATCCTCATGCGCTGACCGCCATGTGTGACGAGGGCGCGCGTCTCTACGGCAACGCCCTCCGCACCGGGCGCATTGCCCGGGATGACGTGGAATCGGCGCCCTGCCTGATGGAGTTCGCGCTCCTGCACCCCGACCCTGACGACGACAAATGGCTCCGCCCGGTGCCGCCGTCGATCGCGCTGGCGCAACGCGTCAACCCGATCGAGCACGAGATCACGCAGCACCGCCGGCTGTCGATGGAGCTGGCCGAGGCTTTCGAGCCATTCATGGCACTGAGCGCCCAGGTCTCCTCCACCACCCACTCGATCACCGTCCTGGAGGGCATCGACCGGATCAACGCGGCGCTCGATCTGGCCACCGCCCAGTGCCAGTCCGAGATGCTCACCGTCCAGCCGAGCCGCCGTCGTCTCGAACACACGCTCGTACAGGGTCTGGAGCGGGACCGGCCGCTGATCGAACGCGGCTGCCGCATCCGCACCCTCTACCAGCACACCGCCCGGCACAGCCCGGAGACGCTCGCCTACGTCGCCCAGTTCGCCAGCGGCAAGGTCGAGTACCGCACCATCGACGAACTCGTCGGGCGGCTCATCATCTGCGACGAGACGGTCGCCTTCATCCCGATCAGCGACGACGGCCAGGTCGCCCTCGAACTGCGCCACCCCGGCCTGGTCCGCTACCTCGTCAAGTTCTTCGAGTTCATGTGGGACCGCGCCGTCCCGCTCAGCGCGGGCGCCCCCTACGAGACCGCCCCCGACGGCATCACCGAGATCCAGCACTCCATCGCCAAGCTCCTCATCGAGGGCCACGTCGACGAGGCCATCGCCCGGCGCCTCGGCATGAACGTGCGCACCTGCCGCGCCCACATCGCCAAGCTCGCCAGCGCCCTGGGCAGCGGCAGCCGCGCCCAGCTCGGCTACCTCATAGCCCAGTCGGGGATTCTGAGGCAGGAACCCTGACCCCGGGAGACGAAGTGAGACAGCCGTGACGCCACCGGCGCACCCGCACAGCACCGGCGAGCCGTGCGCGGCGGGCCTCGCCCTGTACGCCCGCGCCCTGCGGGAGGGCCGGGTCCCCGAACCCGAGGCCGCCCCGGTGCCGTGCGTGCTGCACACCGGGCTGCTCCGCCCCGACCTGGACGCCCCGCACTGGCTGCGCCCGGTGCCGCCCGCCCTGGCGCTGCCCAGGCTGCTGCGCACCGCCGCCGAGGACGTCGCCCGCAGACGCCGGGCCGAGACCCGGCTCGCGGAGGCGTTCGAGCCCCTCCTGGAGCTGGGCGCGGGCACCTCGGACGCGGCCGACGCCCCCGGCATCACCCTGCTCAGCGGAGCCGACCGGATCAACGACGCGATCGGGCACGCCGTCCTGCGCGCCGACGAGGAGGTCCTCACCGTCCAGCCGGGCGGCAAGCGGCCCGCGTCGATGCTGGCGCTCGTGCTGCCGAAGGAGCAGGAGCTGCTCGACCGGGGCGGCCGGATGCGGACGCTCTACCAGCACACCACCCGCCACGACCCGGCCGTCCTCGCCCACTACGAACTCCTGGAGGGGGACGTCGAGGTCCGCACCCTGGACGAGGTGCCCGACCGGCTCATCGTCGTCGACCGCACGGTCGCGTTCATCCCCGCCAACCCGGAGCGCACCCTCGCCCTCGAACTGCGCCACCGCCCGCTGGTCGACTACCTGACGACCACCTTCGAACGGCTCTGGCCGCTGGCCGTCCCGATGCACCCGCGGGCCGCCGCGCCGCCCGCCCGCGGCCCGGTGACGGCCCGGCAGCGGGCGATAGCGGTGCTGCTGGTGGAGGGCCACACCGACGCCGTCATCGCGGACCGGCTCGGGATGAACGTCAGGACCGCCCGGGTGCACATCGCCAAACTCGCGGCGACCCTGGGCAGCGAGAGCCGGGCCCAGCTCGGCTACCTCATCGGACGGTCGGGGATCCTTGATCAGGAAGACTGACCCGCTCCGCCGGGTCGCGCGGCCCCTCCAGGCCCACCTGGGCTATCCGGACGCCGAGTTGGGTGCGGCTGGCCGCGCCGAGGGTCTCCGAGAGCCGGGCGATGTGGGCCCGGCAGGTGCGCACGCTGATCCCCAGCCGCTCGGCGATCACCGCGTCCTGGTGGCCCTCGGCGAGCAGCGCGGCGATGGACTGCTCGCGGTGTGAGATGCCCTCGATGCCGGTGTCGGGCAGCGGCGCGGTCAGCGGGATCGCCAGCCGCCACAGCCGGTCGAAGGTGGTGGCGAGGTAGCCGACCAGGGCCGGGTGGCGCAGTTCGAGGGCGAGGGTGCGGTCGGCGTTGGCGGGGATGAACGCCACCGTGCGGTCGAACAGGATGAGCCGGTCGATGACCTCGTCGAGGCTCCTGGCCTCCACCGCGTCGCCCATCAGCTCCAGGTAGTTGAGCAGGCCGTGCCCGTGCCGGGCGACGTGCGTGTAGAGGTCCTTCATGCGCACGCCCCGGGCGCGCAGGGCCAGGGCCCGGTGCAGTCCCTCGGTCAGTTCGTGCTCGGGGCGGATGCCGCCCGGCTGCACGGTGAGCACCTCGCGGGTGCACGCCTCGGTCGCCTCGTCCATCGCGGCCTGGATGCGCGCGAGTCCGTCGAGGACGCGGATGGCGGCGCCCTCACCGGCCCCCGGGCGTTCGGTCGGGCCGAGCGCGGCGTACCACTCGAAGGCGGCGACCGCCGAGCCCACCCGGCGCTGGCTGGCGGAGACCTCGTCGTGCACCCCGCGCAGCAGCCGGGTCATGACCTCCTGCGGGGAGGTCGGCACCAGCCAGTCCATGTCGTCGGGATCGGGGTGCAGCAGCGCCAGTTCGAGCAGGCACGGCACCGGCTCGGCGTCGCGGCGCGGCAGCCTGCCCCGCCGTACGGCCCGGGAGTACACGCGGTCCCCGGCGTCGCAGAGCCGGTCGGCACCGTGCGGATGCTCCTCCGTCCCGTGCCCGGCCATCGCCCATTTCACCCCCGGTTCCCGCGTCTTCCGCAGCGCAACTATGCGCGGACACACCCGGCTCCGCAACACGGGTCGGGCCGGGTCGGGCAGCGCAATCCACTGGTGTGTACGGGTATGTACGGGCCTCCGTCGGCCGACTTGCAACAACCTGACGGGGGTGGCTGCCCGTTTCGGGGCGCGTCGGTCGATGCCGCGCGCCCCGGCGTGCGAGCGGGCGCGAACTACGGAGGAGGGCCGTCCGGTTGGCTGGATCCAGGCCCTCGGAACGGGACGTACCGCGCACGGCGGGCGCGCGCACGGTGGCGCGAACCCGGCTGCGGGGGCGGTCAGTTGAGGCCGATGGCGGCGCAGGACGCCTTGTACTTCCCGGCGCAGATGTCGGCGATCTTGTAGATGCCGTCCGAGACGACCGTCGACTTGATGTTCTTCTTCGTCAGCGCGGTCACGGTGACGAGCTGCGCCGGGATCTCCTTGGCGGTGGGGCTGTCGACCGTGTCCTGGGTGAGCGCGTCGAACTGGATGTCGTGGCCGCGGACCTTGGCGACGGCCATCTGCGCGGCGGCCTCGGCCTCCTGCGGGTACGACTTGTAGACGCTCATGTACTGCTCACCGGCGACGATCCGCTGCACCGCGGCCAGTTCGGCGTCCTGGCCGGTGATCGGCGGCAGGTCGGTCACCCCGGCGCTCTGGAGGGCCTTGAGGATGCCTCCGGCCATGCCGTCGTTGGCGGAGTAGACCCCGGCGATGTTGTCCTTGCCGAGGGCGCTGATCGCGGCCGTCATGTTGGCCTCGGCGTTCTCCGGCTTCCAGTCCTTGGTGTCGTAGGACCGGGCGATCGTCACCTTGCCGTTCAGCTCGGACATCGCGCCCGCCTTGAACTGCTTGGCGTTGGGGTCGGTCGGCGAGCCGTTCATCATGACGATCTTGGCGGAGGTGTCCGAGCCCTGGCCGAGCGCGTCCATCAGGGTGCGGCCCTGCACCTCGCCGACGAGTTCGTTGTCGAACGAGATGTACGCGTCGATGGGGCCCTCGGCGAGCCGGTCGTAGGCGATGACCGGGATGCCGGCCTCCTTGGCCTTGGTGACCTGGGCGGCGATGGCGTGCGAGTCCACGGCGTCCAGCAGGATGATGTCGACCTTGTCGTCGATCATCCGCTGCATCTGGGTCGCCTGCTTGTCGGCGTCCTGGTCGGCGTTGGCGTAGTCGACCTTGCCCCGGTCGTCGGTGAGGGAGGCCACCTTCTCCTTGATGATCGGGTAGTCGAAGTCCTCGTACCGGGTGTTGGCCTTCTCCGGCAGGAGCAGGCCGATGGTGACGTCGTCGCCCTTGGTCGGGCTCGCCGAGCTGCTGTCCCCCGAGACGTTCAGCGCTCCGCAGGCGGTCAGCGAGAAGGTCAGCGTGGACGCGGCCACGGCTATGGCGGTACGGCGCATGGGGGTGATCACTTCTGGTGCCTTCCGGACGCGGGCGCAGCTGTGCGGCCCAGATGACTGAAAAGCCAACGCGGATTCGCCCCCGGGCGTCAAGCGGAATCACTTAACGAGTGGGCAACGGCACGTTCCGTAGGGATGTGGAGCAGTCAAGTAACCATCTCCGCAGGGCCTTTACTGACTCTCCATACAACAGTGGGCCGCCGTTGCGGTGGTCGAGCGGAAGGCCGAAAGAAATCAGCCACACCCCGCCCGACCTCGACGTCCGCACCGCACCGGGCTCCCCGACGTCCGCACCGCACCGGGCTCCCCGGCGGCCGCGCGGGGTGTCCGGGCCGCGCGGCGGAACGGCGAAGGGCCCGGAGGTTCGGGTGAACCTCCGGGCCCTTCTCGCACATCGGGTCAGTCCGTGGACTGCTGGCGCTTGGGCCGCCACACCACCAGCGCGCTCGACTGGTGCACCTCCTGGTACGGGACCAGGTCCCGCCGGTAGGAGGCGTGCACCGCGGCCTCGCGCTGGCGCATGGTCGCCGCGGCGCCGTCCACCGCGGACTGGAGTTCGGCGACGCGCTGCTGAAGCGCGATCACCTGGTTCTCCAGTTCGATGATCCGCTTGATGCCGGCCAGGTTGACGCCCTCGTCCTGCGACAACTGCTGCACCTGGCGGAGCAGTTCGATGTCACGGGCCGAGTAGCGACGGCCCCGCCCGGGGGTGCGGTCGGGGGAGACCAGCCCCAGGCGGTCGTACTGGCGCAAGGTCTGCGGGTGCAGTCCGGAGAGCTGGGCCGCCACCGAGATGACGTAGACCGGGGTCTCCTCCGTCAGTTCATACGGATTGCGTCGACGGCCGTCCATCTCGATCAAGCTCCCTTCGCGGCCTGGAACAGATCAGCCCGCGGATCCTCGCCCGCGGTCGCCTCGCGATACGCCTCCAGCGCGTCACGAGCCTTCCCCGTCACGTCGGTCGGAACACTCACCTCGACGGTGACCAGCAGATCGCCCCGGGTGCCGTCCTTGCGGAAGGCGCCCTTCCCGCGGGCCCGCATGGTGCGGCCGTTGGGCGTGCCGGGCGGCAGCTTCAGGGTGACCGGCGGACCGCCCAGGGTGGGCACCCTGATCTCGCCGCCGAGCGCGGCCTCGGCGAACGTCACCGGGACCGTCACCGTCAGGTTGTCGTCCTTGCGGCCGAAGACCGGGTGCGCGCCGACGTGCACGGTGACGTACAGGTCGCCGCCCGGTCCGCCGCGCTCGCCCGGGGCGCCCTTGCCGCGCAGCCGGATGCGCTGCCCGTCCGACACCCCGGCGGGGATGCGGACCTGCATGGTGCGCGAGGACTTGGCCCGGCCGCTGCCGTGGCAGACGTCGCAGGGTTCCTCGGCGATCAGGCCGCGGCCCTTGCAGTCGGGGCACGGGTCGGTGAGCGAGAAGCCGCCGCCCGAACCGCGCGCCACCTGGCCGGTGCCGACGCAGGTCGGGCAGACCCGCGGGTTGCCGTTCTTGTCGCCGGTGCCCGAACACGCCTTGCAGGCGGCCTGGGAGGACATCCGCAGCGGGACCGTCGCGCCCTCGATCGCCTCGGTGAAGCTGAGGGTCACCTCGGACTCGATGTCCTGGCCGCGCCGCGGCTGGGTGCGCGGACCGCCGCCGCCACCCCGGTTGAACAGCCCTCCGAAGACGTCGCCGAGCCCGCCGCCGAAGCCGCCCGCCCCCGAACCCTGGCCGCCGCCCTGGGGTCCGCCTCCGAAGAGGTCGCCGAAGTCGAAGTTGTAGCTGCCGCCGTTGGCCCCGCCCGGCCCGGCGCGGTATCCGCCGTTGCCGAAGAGGGCGCGTGCCTCGTCGTACTCCTTGCGCTTCTTCGCGTCTCCGAGGACGTCGTTCGCCTCGGAGATCTCCTTGAAGCGCTCCTCGGCCCGTGCGTTTCCCTTGTTGGCGTCCGGGTGGAACTCGCGGGCGAGCTTCCGGTACGCCTTCTTGATCTCCGCCTCGGTGGCGTCCTTGGGGACGCCGAGGACCTTGTAGTAGTCCTTCTCGATGAAGTCCTTGGTGCTCATCCCCGACGTCCCTCCTTCCGCTCGGTGTCCGCGTCAGCCCTTCTCAGGGCTGTCGTCCTTGTCGTCGCCGGCCTCGGAGCCTTCCTCGGCCTTGGCGGGAGCCGCCCCCGGCTGGGGTTCGGCGACCGCCACCCGCGCGGGGCGGATGGTGCGCTCGCCGATGCGATACCCGGGCTGGAGGATCGCCACGCAGGTCGTCTCGGTCACGTCCGGCGCGTAGCTGTGCATCAGCGCCTCGTGGATCGTCGGGTCGAAGGGCTCGCCCTCCTTGCCGAACTGCTGGAGCCCGAGCTTGGCCGCGACGGTCTCCAGCGACTCCGCGACGGACTTGAAGCCGCCGAGCAGTTCGCCGTGCTCCCGGGCCCGGCCGATGTCGTCCAGGACGGGCAGCAGCTCGGTGAGGAGGTTCGCGACGGCGATCTCCTTCACTGTGACCCGGTCCCGCTCGACCCGGCGACGGTAGTTCTGGTACTCGGCCTGCAGCCGCTGGAGGTCCGCCGTGCGCTCACCGAGCGCCGTGCGCACCTGGTCGAGCTGGGCGGTCAGACCGGCCAGCTGTGCGTCGTTAGCGTCCCCGGCCGGGGCCGCCCCCTCCGCGGGGGCGGCCGCCGGCTCGGCGTCGTCGGAGGTGGCGCCGGAGGGGACGTCGGGCTTCTCCTCGAAGCCCGGGGTCTCCTCGGTCACGCGGCACCGTCCTTACGGGGACGCTCGTCGTCCACGATCTCCGCGTCGACGACGTCGTCGTCGGCCTTGGGCTGCTCGGCGCCGCCCTCGGCCCCGCCCGCCGCCTGCGCGGCCTGCGCGTCGGCGTACATGGCCTGGCCGAGCTTCTGCGAGACGGCCGCGACCTTCTCGGTGGCGGTGCGGATCTCGGCGGTGTCCTCGCCCTTGAGCGTCTCCTTCAGCTCGGCGATCGCGCCCTCGACCTCGGTCTTGATCTCGCCCGGGACCTTGTCCTCGTTGTCCTTGAGGAACTTCTCGGTCTGGTAGACGAGCTGCTCGCCCTGGTTGCGGGTCTCGGCGGCCTCGCGGCGGCGGTGGTCCTCCTCCGCGTACTGCTCGGCCTCCTGGCGCATCCGGTCGACCTCGTCCTTCGCCAGCGAGGAGCCGCCGGTGACGGTCATCTTCTGTTCCTTGCCCGTGCCCAGGTCCTTGGCGGTCACGTGCATGATGCCGTTGGCGTCGATGTCGAAGGACACCTCGATCTGCGGGACGCCGCGGGGCGCCGGGGGCAGACCGGTCAGCTCGAACATCCCGAGCTTCTTGTTGTAGGCCGCGATCTCGCGCTCGCCCTGGTAGACCTGGATCTGCACCGACGGCTGGTTGTCCTCGGCCGTCGTGAAGATCTCCGAACGCTTCGTCGGGATCGTCGTGTTGCGCTCGATCAGCTTGGTCATGATGCCGCCCTTGGTCTCGATGCCGAGGGACAGCGGGGTCACGTCGAGGAGCAGGACGTCCTTGACCTCACCCTTGAGGACACCGGCCTGGAGCGAGGCGCCGATGGCGACGACCTCGTCCGGGTTCACACCCTTGTTGGCCTCCTTGCCGCCGGTCAGCTCCTTGACGAGCTCGGCGACGGCGGGCATGCGGGTGGAGCCGCCGACGAGGACGACGTGGTCGATCTCGCTGAGCGAGATGCCGGCGTCCTTGATGACGTTGTGGAACGGCGTCTTGCAGCGCTCCAGGAGGTCCGCGGTCAGCTGCTGGAACTGGGCGCGGGTGAGCTTCTCGTCGAGGTGCAGGGGGCCCTCGGCGGAGGCGGTGATGTAGGGCAGGTTGATCGACGTCTCGGAGGACGAGGACAGCTCGATCTTCGCCTTCTCGGCGGCCTCGCGCAGGCGCTGGAGCGCCATCTTGTCCTTGCCGAGGTCCACGCCGTGGCCCGACTTGAACTGCTGCACCAGGTAGTCGACGACGCGCTGGTCCCAGTCGTCACCACCGAGGTGGTTGTCGCCGTTGGTGGCCTTCACCTCGACGACGCCGTCGCCGATCTCCAGGAGGGACACGTCGAAGGTGCCGCCACCGAGGTCGAAGACGAGGATGACCTGCTCGTCCTTGTCGAGGCCGTAGGCCAGCGCCGCGGCGGTCGGCTCGTTGACGATGCGCAGGACGTTCAGACCGGCGATCTCACCGGCCTCCTTGGTCGCCTGGCGCTCGGAGTCGTTGAAGTACGCCGGGACGGTGATGACCGCGTCGGCCACCTTCTCGCCCAGGTAGGCCTCCGCGTCGCGCTTGAGCTTCTGCAGGATGAAGGCGCTCATCTGCTGCGGGTTGAAGCTCTTGCCGTCCAGCTCGATCTTCCAGTCCGTGCCCATGTGGCGCTTCACGGAGCGGATGGTCCGGTCGACGTTGGTGACGGCCTGCCGCTTGGCGACCTCACCGACGAGGACCTCGCCGTTCTTGGCGAAGGCGACGACGGACGGCGTGGTCCTGGCGCCCTCTGCGTTGGTGATGACGGTGGGCTCGCCGCCTTCGAGAACGCTGACGACGGAGTTTGTCGTGCCCAGGTCGATGCCGACCGCACGTGCCATGGTGAATTCCTCCAGCTGACTTGAGTGGAACGGACTCAAGTGTGCACGACGGCGGCCATGCGGTCAACAGACCTGAGTCCACCCCGCTCAACTCTTATCCGTTCCTTACACGCAACTGGCCTCTGACCTGCGTCGACACCGAGCGTCGCGGCCCGTACACGGGGATGCGCAGCAGCGCGAAGACGACCACGCCGAGGGTGACGGCGCCCGCGACCGCCCAGAGTCCGCCGGACCCGGCGATCCACCCGAGGTGCGCGAGCACCCCGACGAGGACGCCCGCGAAGCCGCCGAGCCCGAGCAGCACGGTCACCCCCTGCGGGGTCAGCCCGAGCCGCCGCAGCCGGTGCGCGAGGTGGTCGGGGCCGCTGCGCAGCAGCGGGCGTCCCGCCAGCCGCCGGGAGAGCACCACGAGCAGGACGTCGGCGGTGGACAGGGCGGTGAGCGCGAAGAGCACGCCCGCGCTGCCCGCGATCCCCTGCCCGGCGCGGGCGTGCACGGCGGCGGCGGCCAGCACGAACCCGGCGAACAGCGAGCCGCTGGCGCCGAGCGCCGCCCGCGCGGGGTGCCAGTTGTGCATCAGGAACCCGGTCAGGGCGGCGGCCAGCACGCTCAGCAGCACCGCGAGCCCGTCCATCAGGTCGGCCGCCGCGCAGGCGCCGACGGCGAAGGCGGTCACCACCCCGGTGGTCCCGGCCAGCGCGTCGGCGTGGTCGAGGGCCTTGAAGGAGACGGCCACGAAGACGATCCAGCCGGTGGCGAGCAGCCCGCCCGCCAGGCCGGTCTCCCGGTACGGCACCACACAGGCCGCCGCCACCGCCGTCCCGCCGACCAGCAGCCGCGCCTTGATCCGGCGGACGTCGGCGACCAGGCCGAGCGCGGCGACGGCGGCGCCCGCCGCCAGCAGACGGCCGATCCCGGGCCCGAGGGGCGCGAGGCCCGTCCAGGCACCGGCGCCCGCCACCAGACAGCAGGCGAGCGCGACGGCGGGGCCGCCGGCCAGCGGCACCGGGCGCTGCCTGCGGCGGTCGAGCATGCCGAGGCGGCGGGCGGGCAGCCGGAGCAGGGCGGTGAGGACGGCGGCGAGGAACAGGGCGGCGGTGGCGGCGGCGATCCCGTAGAGCACGGAACTAAATTAGGCGTGAATGCCGCAATTCGGTACGAATAACACGTTCAGATCTTTTCGGATCTTAAGGCAACCCTCAGCGACCGAGATCACCCCGCGCCCCGCTACAGTGCGAAGCGGGGATGGGGGTAGTCTCGGACCGAACCCATAAGTTACCGCTTAGTAATGACGTTGAGAGACGTCACCGAACGACGGATCTCCCCTCGCAGGCCCGAGGAGCCCCCATGCAACTCGCCGCGATCATCGTGTCGCTGGTTCTGACCGTGGTCGGTGTCGCGCTCATCGCACGCGCGATCGGCCAGTTCGTCCGGTACTTCAAGCTCGGCCAGCCGCTGCCCGCGGGCAGCAGGACCGACAACCCCTACCAGCGCAGCGTGACCCTGGTGCGGGAGTTCCTCGGCCACACCCGGATGAACCGCTGGGGCATCGTCGGATTCGCCCACTGGTTCGTCGCGGTCGGCTTCCTCACGCTGCCGCCGACCCTCGCCCAGGCGTTCGGCCAGCTCTTCAAGGCCGACTGGGTGCTGCCGGTCATCGGCGACTTCCCGCCGTTCGAGATGTACACCGAGTTCATCGGCGTGATGACGGTCCTCGGCATCCTCGTGCTCATCACGATCCGGCTGCTGAGCCTGCCCTCGCGCCCCGGCCGCAAGTCCCGCTTCGCGGGCTCCAAGTCCGGCCAGGCGTACTTCGTCGAGTACGTCATCCTCACCATCGGCCTCGCCATCTACGTGCTGCGCGGCCTGGAGGGCGCGATCCACCACGTCGACGGCTACGAGGCGTCGTACTTCGCCTCGTACCCGCTGGTCCTCGCCTTCAAGGGACTGGGCACCGGCGCGCTCCAGAACCTGATCTACCTCACCGCGATGATCAAGATCGGCACGTCCTTCGTGTGGATGATCGTGGTGTCGCTGAACATCAACATGGGCGTCGCCTGGCACCGCTTCCTCGCCTTCCCGAACATCTGGTTCAAGCGGGACGCGGCGGGCGGCACGGCGCTGGGCGCGCTGCTGCCGATGACCTCCGGCGGGAAGCCGATCGACTTCACCGACCCGGGCGACGACGACGTCTTCGGCGTCTCCCAGGTCGAGCAGTTCTCCTGGAAGGGCCTGCTCGACTTCTCCACCTGCACCGAGTGCGGCCGCTGCCAGTCGCAGTGCCCGGCCTGGAACACCGGCAAGCCGCTCTCCCCGAAGCTCCTGATCATGTCGCTGCGCGACCACGCCCACGCCAAGGCGCCCTACCTGCTCGCGGGCGGCGGCAAGTCCATGGAGGGCGAGGAGAAGGCCACCGAGGAGCAGCTCGCGGACGTCCCCGCGGCGGCCCTCGCCGAGGCGGAGCGCCCGCTCATCGGCACCGCCGAGGAGAACGGCGTCATCGACCCGGACGTCCTGTGGTCCTGCACCACCTGCGGCGCCTGCGTCGAGCAGTGCCCGGTGGACATCGAGCACGTCGACCACATCGTCGACATGCGCCGCTACCAGGTCATGATCGAGTCCGCGTTCCCGTCCGAGGCGGGCACGATGCTCAAGAACCTGGAGAAGAAGGGCAACCCCTGGGGGCTCGCCAAGAAGCAGCGCCTGGAGTGGACCAAGGAGGTCGACTTCGAGATCCCGGTCGTGGGCCGCGACATCGAGGACCTCACCGACGTCGAGTACCTCTACTGGGTCGGCTGCGCGGGCGCCCTGGAGGACCGCGCGAAGAAGACCACCAAGGCCTTCGCCGAACTCCTGCACATCGCGGGCGTCAAGTTCGCGATCATGGGCGGCGACGAGAAGTGCACCGGCGACTCCGCCCGCCGCCTCGGCAACGAGCCCCTCTTCCAGGAGCTGGGCGCGGAGAACGTGGCCGCGCTCAACATGGCCTTCGGCGAGGAGACCGACGACGAGGGCACGGTGCTGCCGGAGTCGGCGAAACCGCGCTCCGCGAAGAAGATCGTCGCGACCTGCCCGCACTGCCTCAACACCCTCGGCAACGAGTACCCGCAGCTCGGCGGCGACTACGAGGTCGTCCACCACACCCAGCTCCTCCAGCACCTCGTCGACGAGGGCAAGCTGGTCCCGGTCACCCCGGTCGAGGGACTCATCACCTACCACGACCCCTGCTACCTGGGGCGGCACAACAAGATCTACACCCCGCCGCGCGAGATCATCGCGAGCGTCCCGGGTCTGCGCAACGAGGAGATGCACCGCCACAAGGAGCGCGGCTTCTGCTGCGGCGCGGGCGGCGCGCGGATGTGGATGGAGGAGCGGATCGGCAAGCGCATCAACAACGAGCGCGTCGACGAGGCCCTCTCCCTCGACCCGGACATCGTCTCCACCGCCTGCCCGTTCTGCCTCGTCATGCTGACCGACTCGGTCAACGGCAAGAAGAACGACGGCAAGGCCAAGGAGTCCGTCCAGGTCGTGGACGTCTCCCAGCTCCTCCTCGAGTCCGTGAAGACGCCCTCCGACACCCCGCCCCCGGCGGGCGAGTCCGCCCCCGAGGACGCGCCGGAGCCGGAACCGGCGAAGTAGCCCTCCGCGACATCCCGGGCACGTCCCGAGCACGTCCCGTGCCCCCGCCGGTCACCCCGGCGGGGGCACGGCCGTCTCCCGGCCGGGGCGGCTCAGCGCAGGGGCTCCCCGAGGCCGATGAGGTTGCCCTCGCTGTCGCGGAACCAGGCGCCCCGCTCACCGTGCGCGCCCTTGCTCGGGTAGTTGCCCTCGATCTCGGCGATGCCGTCCGCGGTGCGGATGGCGGGGGTCTCGACCTCCTCGAACTCCACCCCCCTGGACCGGAGTTCGCCGACCACCCGGTCGAGGTCCTCGACCTCCCAGGCCATCTGCGTGAAGGTGCCGGGGGAGGCGCCGGTCGAGGCGAAGACCACGAAGTCCGTCACCCCGCACCGGTACAGCAGCCCGCCGGGCCGCTCGTCGACCGGGTCGAGCCCCAGGACCTCGGCGTAGAAGCGCCGGGCCCGGTCGAGGTCCTGGGCGGGCAGCCGCGTCGTCACCCGTCCCCTTGCCAGAAGACTCACACCGTCCATGTCCATCCCTCCACTGTGCCCCGCCGCGCGAGGACCCGCAGACCAGCCCGCGCGCGTGCCGCCGCCCCCCGCCTCTTCCGGCACCCCCGCCCCTCCCCAACACCCCCTGCCCCAGGGCCTGTCGGGCCGCGGGCCAGTCCCCTGCGGGGTCGGGTGCCGCGCCCCCTAGGGGATGTCACAGCTCGGCAGCAAAGGCGGGCGCGGGAGGCCGGGTCCGGGGCGGGACGGAGCGGGACCAGGTACGTTCGACGGGTGGCTGGATTCAGGATGGGACGGGGCGAGCGGAACAACGGCACCCCGCAGACGCGACCGCACAACCCCGCGTACGGGCAGCAGGCACCGCAGGGACAGTCGTACGGCTATCCCCCGGCACCCCAGCCGTACCCGGGGCAGCAGCAGTACGGACACGGCGGCGGCTACGCCGGGCAGGGGGAGCCGGAGTACTTCGGCGACGGCGGCTACCCGCAGCAGGCGGGCCCCGACCCGTACGCCGCGAACAACCCGGGCCACACCCAGTCCTTCTCGGTGGACGAGGAGGGCTACCACCAGGGCGGCCCCGGCGGCTACCAGCAGGACTACACCCAGGGCGGGACCTACCAGGCGGGCGCCGCCGCCCCCGCGGGCCCCACCGGTCCGCGGCTGCGCTGGAAGGAACTGCTGCGCGGGATCGTCCTCTCCCCCGCGCCGACCTTCGTGCGCATGCGGGACTACACGATGTGGGGCCCGGCCCTGATCGTGACGTTCCTCTACGGCCTGCTCGCCGTCTTCGGCTTCGACGGCGCCCGCGCCGACGCCATCAACGCGACGCTCGCCAACGCGGTGCCGATCGTGCTGACGACGGCGGTGGCGATGGTGCTGTCGTTCTTCGTGCTCGGCGTGGTCACCCACACCCTCGCCCGCCAGCTCGGCGGCGACGGCGCGTGGCAGCCCACGGTCGGCCTCTCCATGCTGATCGCGTCCCTCACGGACGCGCCGCGCCTGGTCTTCGCCATGTTCTTCGGCGGCGACGCGACGTTCGTCCAGGCCCTCGGCTGGGCGACCTGGGTGGCGGCGGGGGCGCTGCTGACCATGATGGTCAACCGCTCCCACGACCTGCCCTGGCCGAAGGCGCTCGGCGCGTCGGCGATCCAGCTGATCGCACTGCTGTCGATCGTGAAGCTGGGGACGTTCTAGGGGTTCCTGGGGGGTGCGGGGGCGTCCTCCGGGACATCCGGGGGCGTCCTCCGGGGCGTGCGGGGGGGTCTCCGTGACGCGCGGGGACGTCCTCCGGGACTGTCCGGGGGCGTCTTCCGGGACATCCGGGGCGGGCGGGGCGAAACAGCCCGGTCCGGGCTCCGACCCCGGCTCCGACCCGGGCCCCGGCCGCTTCTTCGCCCCCGGTCCGCTCAGGCGTCGAGGACCTGGCCTCCCCGCCGCACGACGGGCGGCTGGACGGACCACGGGAAGTTGATCCAGTCCTCGGTGCGCTTCCAGACGTACTCGCACTTCACCAGCGAGTGGGACTTCTCGTAGATGACGGCGGAGCGGACCTCGGCGACGGCGTCGAGGCAGAAGTCGCGGACCAGCTTGAGGGTCTTGCCGGTGTCGGCGACGTCGTCGGTGATCAGGACCTTCTTGTCGGAGAAGTCGATCACGTTCGGCACGGGGGCGAGCATGACGGGCATCTCCAGCGTCGTCCCGACGCCCGTGTAGAACTCGACGTTCACGAGGTGGATGTTCTTGCAGTCGAGGGCGTAGGCCAGGCCGCCGGCGACGAAGACCCCGCCGCGGGCGATGCTCAGCACGACGTCGGGCTCGTAGCCGTCGTCGGCGATGACCTGCGCGAGGTCGCGCACGGCGTCCCCGAAGCGCTCGTAGGACAGATTCTCCCGAACAGGTGTCTCACTCACGGGCCTCAGAATACGCACGGTGCGCGGGAGACCCGCAGGCCCCACCCGCGCACCGGGCACACCGACGGTGACGACTACCCGTCCGTCCGCCGCCTGCGGCAGCTCACCTCTGCTGCCGCTCCAGACCGACCGGGACCGGAACCACGCTGCGCAGCCGAGCGCAGCGTGGGCAGCGGACGAGCCGCCCGGGACCGAGCCGCTCGGCCTGCTGAAGCGGGAACGAAGCGGTGTTGAAGACGTGCCCATCGGCACAGCGGACGACGGTGCGATCCATCAAGTCCAAGAGTCCCTTCCCCAAAGAGCCGCGTCGGGCTGCCGGTCACCCGACGGAAAATGCCACATTACGGGATCAAAGGAACGACTCTCCAGGCGGCACTCCGGCCACGCCCGGCCCCCTCTTCCCACCCTCACGCTACGCCTCAACTCCGGCCACCCGCACCAGGATCCACTCCGCGGAAACACCCCGGTCCCCGCCGCTTCAGCGCCGGGGACCGGGGATGGGGTAGAGTGACGACGCGTCCCGACACCACCAGGTGGGCGTCGCGCGCGGGTGTAGTTTAGTGGTAGAACATCAGCTTCCCAAGCTGAGAGTGCGAGTTCGATTCTCGTCACCCGCTCCAGAGAACCCCAGGTCAAACGGCCTGGGGTTTGTTTGTTGTCTAGTCCAATTCGGGAGCTTCGTACTCTGTGTGCCCCAACTCGGCGCTCCGGAGTCATCGCAGGGACCCCAGAAGGCTCGGTTGGCAACAGTGACCCCAGGGTGCCTCGAATGCGAGACGTGTTTTCGGTGATCCGGGAAAAGGCGGATGCGCTCCGCTGATCGGGCTCGGGCAGGTCGGGAGTCGGGTTGCGGCCTGCAACTTTGCCCGTTGTGTGGCCTCTGGGGTACGGAGACGCATGGGGCGCAAGAACGTTTCTGTCGCTATGCGCCGTCACACCTCCTTGGCCCGCTTCGCCTGAGCTGCTTCCTGCTGGCGAGCTCGCACCTCGGCGTCGATACCCTCCGCCGGCTTCCGCTGGTGCTTCGCCGTCGAGTGCTGGTAGATCAGCTGGGCGCGCTCCGAGGACTGGCCGACGCGGACCATGAGGTCTTCCAGTTTGGCGCCGGTGTCGGCGGCCAGGGTGTTGCCGGTTTGGCGGAGGTCGTAGAAGCGAAGGTTTTCCGGCATCCCGACCTTGGACCTGCCTTGCGCCACTTGCGGCCGAAGGTCGAGCGGCGGAGCAGGCCCTTCTTCATCTCCGGGGCGCGTATGCGCTGGTCGCCGAGCCGGTCCTGACGGGCCTCGCACGGCGCTCGCCCGGGCTGCAGACCAAGCGTCGCTGTGCGCACCACCTCCGGGAGGCCATACCGGAACACGCCGAGCGCATCCTCGACGACACACGCAGCCCGGCACACGCACTGACCTGGCGCGTCCGCCGACTCGTCGAGCGCCACGCGCCCGGTCCACGAGCCGAAGCAGCCAAGGCGCGGACCGGCACGCAACGCCCCGCTCTTCCCACCCCTCCCGTCCCGCCTTCGCCGCAGCCGACACGGCGGCGCTGATCAAGCGGGAGCGGACAGCTTCGGAGCGAGCAGATCCAGCGCCTCCTCCCAGCGGAAGCGGTCCGCCCCGCCCCCGGCCTTCGGCCGGTGCGGCTCGTACGAACCGATCAGCACGCCCATCTCACGCAGTCCGTCCAGGCTGCGGCCGTACGCGGGGTGGGCGGCCTGAGCCGAGTTCACGTACGGCAGGACGGCTGCGGGGATACCCATGCCGTACGCCTCGCAGAGAATGCCCAGGGCCAGGGTGTCGGAGATGCCGTTGGCCCATTTGTTGATCGTGTTGAAGGTCGCCGGCGCGACGGCGATGGCGTCCGCCAGCGGGAGGGGGCGGGCCTCGCCGGGTGTGCGCCAGGCCGAGCGGATCGGGTAGCCGGTCTGGGCCTTGATCGCCTCGGCGTCGAGGAGGCCGAGTCCCTGAGGTGTGGCGACGACGCCGACGTCCCAGTGCCGGTCCTGAGCTGCGGTGATCAGTTTGCCGACGTCTCCGGCGATGCCGCACGCGCAGACGACGACGTACAGGAAGGGCTTCTTCTCCGGGGCGTTTGGGTCACTCACGCGGGGACTCCCAGTCGGCGGCTGAAGTGATGCAGTTCGGGAAGAGTACGGCGGTGGTCGCGGGCTGCCATGTCCGCGACGAGGTCGCGGACGGCGGGTCGGCGTACGTCCTGAGCCGCGCAGGTCTCGGCGATGCGCAGGGCCTGGTAGCCGTCGGCGAGGCGGCTCTGTTGGCTGTAGGCGCGGGCGGTCTCCACCCACAGGGCGGCTCGGCGTTCGGGGACAGGGATGTGCCGGCGCATGAGGGGGCGGGCTGCCTGGAGCGCAAGGCCGGAATCGCCGAAGGCCGAGCGATGAGGCCTACGTTGATGGCCGCTCCGGGTCTGAGGATGCACTGACACAACTCCGTTCTGCCATGCGACAAGACCTCGGCGCTGACCGGTTGTCGAGACGGCCTGCTCCATCACCCCACCCGCCTGGGTGAGTTACAACCTTCTCTGCTGGTGCAAGCTGCGAGAGCGAGTTCGATTCTCGTCACCCGCTCCAGAGAACCCCAGGTCAAACGGCCTGGGGTTTGTTGTTGTGCGGGATCCCGTCGGGGGAGGGAGGAGGCCGGGGAGCTGTCGCGCCCGGCCCCCGTCACCCCCTCGGCAGCACCCCCAGCAGCGTCGCCGTCAGAGACAGGTTCAGGGCGTCCTTCAGGTTCAGGTGGAGGCGGGCCAGGTCGGGGGTGGCGCGGTAGGCCGCCTGGAGGCTGGGGGCGGGGTGCTGTACGCCGACAGGGCTCCCGCCAGGACCATCGTCTGGAGGCTGAACCGCGTCGCGTCCTCGCCCAGTTCGGGGAGGTACGTCCCGACCAGCGTGGTCATGGTGGCCAGGCGTTCCAGGGACGCGCGCTTGTAGCGGGACACCACCTCGACCGAGACGTTCCGCTCCAGGACGCTGCCCTGCGCGCCGAAGAGGTCGCACAGCACCGCGCGGTCGGAGAGCGAGCCGCTGAGGATCCCGGCCACCGCCGTCGCGCGGTCGGCCATGGGCAGGTCCGCGTCGACACCGTCGGCCAGTTCGCGGGCCAGGTCGGTCAGCCACTCCCGCAGGAAGCGGTCGAGCAGTTCCAGGAGCACCGCCTCGCGGGACTCGAAGTAGCGCAACACGTTCGGCTTCGCGAGCCCCACCCGGCGGCTCAGCTCGTTCAGGGTGACCTCGGCCACGGGCATCTCGTCGAGCATCGTCGACGCCATGTCGAGGATCGCCCGCCGGCGGATCTCCCGCTGCTCCTCGGTCCGCGCCCGCTGGAAAGTCACGCTCGCCACCCTAACTTAGGTACCAGCGGTACGTTGACAACGTACCGCGAGTACTTTAATGTCCCGGTTAGAAGATACCTCCGGTACTTAATTCGAGGGAGGCGCTCGACATGGGCGTGCAGTGGACGAACGACAACATTCCGGACCAGCGCGGGCGGGTGGCCGTGGTGACCGGGGCCAACACCGGACTGGGCTACGAGACCGCGCGGGCGCTCGCCGGACGCGGCGCTTCCGTGGTGCTCGCCGTGCGCGACGCCGACAAGGGACGGCGGGCCGCGGCCCGCATCGGGGGCGACGTGAGCGTCCAGGAGCTGGACCTCACCTCGCTCGACTCCGTCAGGACCGCCGCGGCCGCGCTGCGCTCCCGGCTCGGCAGGATCGACCTGCTGATCAACAACGCCGGGGTCATGTACACCCCGAAGCAGACCACCCGGGACGGCTTCGAGCTGCAGTTCGGCACCAACCACCTCGGCCACTTCGCCCTCACCGGGCTGCTCCTCGACCTGATGCTGCCGGTGCCCGGCTCGCGCGTGGTGACGGTCAGCAGCACCGGCCACCGCATCCGCGCCGCGATCCACTTCGACGACCTCCAGTGGGAGCGCTCGTACGGACGGGTCGCCGCCTACGGCCAGTCCAAGCTGGCCAACCTGATGTTCACGTACGAGTTGCAGCGCCGTCTCGCCGCGCACGGCACCACCGCCGCACTGGCCGCGCACCCCGGCATGTCCAGCACCGAACTCGCCCGCAACACCCCCGCGGCCCTGCGGTACCCGCTCACCCTGCTCACGCCGCTGATCACCCAGCCCCCGGCGATGGGCGCGCTGCCGACCCTGCGCGCCGCCACCGACCCCGCCGCGCTCGGCGGCCAGTACTACGGCCCCGGCGGACGCAACGAGATCAAGGGCCACCCCCGGCCGGTCGTCTCCAGCCCCGAGTCGTACGACGCGAGCGTCCAGCGGCGGCTGTGGGCCGTCTCCGAGGACCTCACCGGGGTGACGTTCCCCGTCGTGCCGTCCGCGTCGTCCGCCGCGTCCGTTCTCCCCGTCTGAACCGCCGCCGGGAGGCAACAGACTTGCCCGCGCGCGGAGTTCGCCAACCTCCGGCGGCAGGCGTCCTGTTGTGGCCGACGCGGCCGGGTCCGGCGGCGGCTCCGTCTCCGGGACGGCAGGCCCTAGTCTGAAGCCCGTGAGGCAGGCAGGCGTTGGGAAGGGTGGCCGGCGATGACGCCCCTGAGCACCGGGGACCCGGAGTCCATAGGCGGGTACGCCCTCCTCGGACGCCTCGGGTCGGGCGGCATGGGCGTCGTCTACCTGGGGGTCTCCGCCTCGGGACGGCAGGTCGCGGTCAAGGTCGTGCACGCCCCGTACGCGCAGGAGGACGAGTTCAGGACCCGCTTCCGGCAGGAGATCGCGGCGGCGCGCCGGGTGAGCGGCGCCTTCACCGCGCCGGTCCTGGACGCCGACGCGGACGCCGAACGGCCCTGGATGGCGACGCTCTACGTGCCGGGGCGCAGTCTCGCCGACGTCGTCGAGCAGGAAGGCCCGCTGAGCCAGCGGGAGTTGCGCGCGCTGGGGCTCGGCCTCTCCGAGGCGCTGCGCGACATCCACCGGGTGGGCCTGGTGCACCGGGACCTCAAACCGGGCAACGTGCTGATGACCGAGGACGGGCCGCGCGTCATCGACTTCGGCATCTCCCGCGCCGCCGACGGCCAGCGCCTCACCACCACCGGGCGGATGATCGGCACCCCGCCGTTCATGTCCCCCGAGCAACTGGCCTCGCCCCGCGACGTCACCCCCGCCTCGGACGTGTTCTCGCTGGGCTCGCTGCTGGTCTTCGCCGCCGTCGGCAGCGGCCCCTTCGACGCCGAGAGCCCCTACATCACCGGCTACCAGGTGGTGTTCGGCGTCCCGGACCTCGGCGGGGTGCCCGACGCGCTCCTCGCCGTCGTCGCGCGGTGTCTGGAGAAGGAGCCGGACGCGCGGCCCGAACCGGCCGAGGTGCACCGCCTGTTCCAGGAACTGCCGGAGTCCGACGCCGTCGGGTCGCCCGCGGCCAGGTCCCCGCGCGTCCCCGGCGCCCGCGGCGCGACCACCGCCTCCGCCGGCGCCCCGGGCGGCGACGCCACCGGCACCGGCACCGGCACCAGCTCCGCCGACACCACCGGCACGGGCACCGGGCGCGGCGGCGGACGGCGGGGGCACCGGCTGCTGCTCGGCGGCCTCGCCGCGCTGCTCGCCGTCACCGGTCTGGGGGCCGGGGCCGTCCTCCTCGTCTCCGGCGCGGACGCCGCCGACCCGCCCGGCGCCGCCGCCTCCGCATCCGCATCCGCATCCGCATCCGGCGAGCGGACCGCGTCGCTGCCCGCCGGGTGGCGGCCGTGGCAGACCCGGCTGCGCCACGACCACGAGGGCGTGCCGCTCGACTACGACGAGGCCGGATGCCTCGCCCAGGGGACCGCCCTGTTCTGCGGCGGCACCGGCTTCACGGTCGCCCGGGTCGACGCGGCCTCCGGACGCGTAGCGTGGCGGGCGGGCACCCGTCCGCAGGGCGCCCGTCCGATCGGCGCGCGCGACGGCGTCGTCTACGTCTACGAGGACCCCGACGACGCGAGCAGACGCGTCGTCGCCCTGGACGCCGGGACCGGGAAGCGGCGGTGGCAGCGCGACATCGACAAGTCCGCGAGCGCCGTCCTGCACGACGGGGGGCTGCTGACCGTCTCCCCGCGCGACGGGTCGTTCGTGGACTACGGGCCCTCCGGCCGGGAGCTGTGGCGGGCGCCCGCGCTGACCGGCGCGTTCTGCGAACCGACGGTGCTGGGAGGCGCCGCGTACGCCCTCTGCGCGACGGGCGACGAGCCCGACCGGGTGCCGGTGCAGCTGACGCGGATCGCGCGCGACCGCTCGACCCCGGTCGCCACCCTGCCCGAGAAGTCGCTGGCGCTCGGCGCGGTCGACGGGCGGCCCCTCTTCCTCGCCCCGCAGACCGCCGAGGACGTCTACCAGGAGGGGTACGAGCGGCCGTACGACGCGCTGCTCCGGGTGGACCCGGAGTCCGGCCGGGTCGAGCGGGTGCCGCTGGCGTACCCGCTGACCGGCACGGCCACGCTGGTCGGCGACGTCGTCTTCCTGGTGCGCTCCGACGGGACGGTCACCGCCGTCTCCGCGGACAGCGGCCGTCAGCTCTGGCAGAAGGTGACCGACGTCGAGAGTCTCTCCGCGCCCGTGGTGTCGGCGGCGTACCGGCGCGTCTACTTCGCCAACCGCTTCGGCCGCCTGCTCGCCCTCGACCTGCGCACCGGTGCGGAGGTCTGGCGCACCTCCGCCCTCGACAGCCCCGGCGACAAGGCGCAGAGCTACCCGCCGCACGTGCTGCTCGTGCGGGACGCCGTCGTGGCGACGGCGGGCGACACGGCCTTCTCGCAGAGCCCGGATGGACCCTGACACGGCCTTCTCGCAGAGCCCGGACGGACCCTGACACGGCCTTCTCGCAGAGCCCGGACGGACCCGGCTGACGGGGTGGGGGCACGGGTGACGGGGCGAGGGTGCGGGCGCTGACCGGAGCGGGGTCGGTGCGGGGTATCCGCAGCCGTCGGGGGCGTCCGCCCGTACAGTGAGGGCAGCCCGTCCTCGCTCCGAGGCCGGGTGGTGTGCCGGGAAGCCTGGTCGGCGACGTGTCCGTCGTGCCCGGAAGGCTTCCCGTGGATTCAGCGGTATCGGTGTCCGACGCCCCCTCGGCGTTCGCCGCACCCGCGACGCCCGTGCCACCCGCTGCGCCCGTGCCACCCGCTGCGCCGGTGCCGGACGCTACGCCGGTGCCGGGCGCGACGCCCCCGGCGCGCATGACCTGCGTGGCCTCTGTGGGCCGCGTGACCTGCGTGGGCTGCGTGGCCCCTGTCGCGGCCGTGGCAGCGGCGGCCGTCGGGCGTCGCCCCTTCCCCCGTGTTCCCTCGTGTTCCCCCGCGCTCCCCGCGCGCCCTGGGGCCCCGGGGGCCCGGTACCCCCCGGTGCCCGCCCCGCCTCCCCGCCCATCCCCTCCCCCGGTCCGTCCGTGGCCGGTCGCCGAGACGAGAGAGTTCGCCGATGCCGCCCCAGAACGGTTCTCCCCCGCAGGGTTCCCCGCTGTCGCCCGAGGCCGCCGTGCAGGAGGTCCTCGTCCGCTTCGACAGCTACGCGCGCGTCCGCGGGGCCCGCGACAGCCTCCTCTCCGCGTCCAGGACCGGACCGGGTGAGGAGGAGCGGTCCTTCGAGGATCTGCGGCGCGCGGTCACCCGGCTCCGCGAAGTCCTCGGGTAGGGGAGCCCGCCGCGGCACCGTCCCGCGTGCCGTTGTCCGCGAACTCCCGCCAGTTTGTCCGTGATCGGTAACGGAGGCAGCCGGGACGCGGTCCCCGTCGTCCTGTCAGGTGGCCGCACGGAGACCGGCGGCGGCGGACAACGGCGGGGAAGCGGGGCGGAGATGGCACGGCACGGCAGCGGACGTGGCTGGTACGGAAAGATCGTCGGGGCGGCGGTCGGGGTGACCCTGCTCGCCACCGGCGCCTCCCTGTGGACGGCGCAGGCCGACGCCGTGCACAGCGCGCCGCGCGCGGACGCGTCGGCCGCCCCCGCCGTCAAGCCGGTCGCGGAGACCATCGTGCACGCCTCCGACCAGGGCGCGCGGGGGGTCAACATCACCGTCGACGACGGCCCCGACCCGCGCTGGACCCCCCAAGTGCTGGATCTGCTGCGGGAGTTCGGCGTCAAGGCCACGTTCTGCATGACGGGCACGCAGGCGCGGACCTACCCGGACCTGGTCAAGAAGGTCGTCGCGGCCGGGCACCGGCTGTGCGACCACTCGGTGTCGCACGACACCGCGATGGACAAGAAGTCCGAGGCGTACCAGTCGCGGGAGATCCTGGACGCCGAGCGCATGATCACCGAGGCGTCCGGCGGTGTCCGGCCGATGTACTACCGGGCGCCCGGCGGCGCGTTCACCCCCTACAGCCGCAAGCTGGCCGCCTCGCACGGGATGCGCCCGCTGGGCTGGAACGTGGACACCAAGGACTTCGAGCGGCCGGGCACGGACGCGATCGTCGCCACCGTCGAGCGGGAGCTGTCCAACGGGCCGACGCTGCTCTTCCACGACGCGGGCGGCGACCGCTCCGAGACCGTCGAGGCGCTCCGCCGGCTCCTGCCGTGGCTGAAGGACCAGGGGTACGCGTTCGGGTTCCCGGTGCGCTGAGGGCGGGGCCCCGGGCCGCCGCGTCACCGCGGAACGGCGGACCCCGGCGGAACAGGGCGCCCTTCGGCTGCCACGACCACCGGCCCGGGAGCGCGTGCCGCTGTGCCTCACTCCTCGTCGAAGGCCGCGAGCAGGCGCTCGTACGCGGGCTTCGGCCGCAGGTCCACGTCCCACGGCAGGGAATCGGCCGGGCGCGGGGGATAGACCCGCGTGTCGGCGGTGGAGCCGTACCGGTCGGTGAATCCCCAGGTGGAGAACGAGGTGCAGGTCGGTTCCTCCAGGCAGACCCGCAGTTTGCCCGCCATCTCGTCGGCCTGGGTCCGCCGCCCGTGCTCCTCGTCCTCGCCGATGGGGACGTCCATCTCCGACACGCGTGAGCCGACCCCCAGCTCCGCCAGATCCCGCACATGGCCGCGGAAGGTCTCCGGGTCGACGCGGTCGCCGGGCGCGTACTCGTGGTTCTGGAAGCCCACGCCGTCGATCGGCACGCCGCGCTCCCTGAGCCGCGCGACCAGGTCGTAGAGGGCGTCCCACCGCTCGCCCTCCTCCTCGACCCCGTACTCGTTGAGGTACAGCCGTGCCGTCGGGTCGGCCCGGTGGGCGGCCCTGAACGCCTCGTCGATGTACTGCTCGCCCATGGCCCCGAACCACGGGCTCTGCTCGGAGCGCAGGCCGCGGTCCCCGTCGGTGTAGCTCTCCTCGTCGTCGGACATGGGCTCGTTGACCACGTCCCACTCCGCGACCTGTCCCCTGAAGTGCCCGGCGACCGCGGCGATGTGCCGGAGCATGGTCCGGCGCACCTCCCCGGGGTCGTCGTCCTCGCGCATCCAGGCGGGCAGCGCCTCGTGCCAGACGAGGGTGTGCGCGTGCACCTTCATGCCGTTCGCGCGGGCGAAGCGCACCAGCAGGTCGGCGTCGCGGAAGTCGTAGACGCCCCGGCGCGGGTGCAGGAACTGCGGCTTGAACGCGTTCTCCGGGGTGAGCATGGAGAACTGGCTGCCCGCGAGCGCCCGGTAGCGCGCGTCGGTGAGCAGCGGGTTCTCCGCGAGGGCGGTGCCGATGTCGAACGGACGCCCCACGTCCGCGGCCCGCGCGCGCAGCGAGTCGCCTGACCGCTTCTGGCGCAGCCGCGGTGCCTCGACGACGCGGAGCGGGTCACCGCTCTCGGCCCGTGCGCGCAGCCGCGTCAGCCGCCATCCCTCGCGGCGCGCGTCCTCAGCCGCGTCCGCCTCCAGGCCGAACCAGACGGTGCCCTCGGCGAACACCCCCGGGTCCGGCACGGTTCCCAGCCGCCGCCCGTCGGCCTGGACGCGGAACGTGTCGCCGATGCTCGACACGGCGAGGGTGACCGTCCCGGCGCAGTCGCAGTCGAAGACCCTGGTGGTGGACGGGTCATCGCTCCCGCCGTCCCATGTCTGGGCCTTGACGCGTCCGTCGGCGGTCACGCCGACGCGCAGCGAGGGCCGCTCCTGCCGCCACTCGTCGTAGACGACCGGCACCTGTCCGTACAGCCGCAGCCAGGAGCCGCCGCCGTCGCCCACGCCGGACATGCGCGCGGTGACGGTGAAGTCGCCGCCGGACTCGAGGTGCGGACCGGCCAGGTTCAGCGGGGGGTTGGGCCGGCCGCCGGAGGCGTCCTGCTCCACGATGCGCCGGTCCGTCGCGCCGACCCGCAGGACGCCGTCGCGCGCGGTGGTGCCCGGCATGTGGGTCCAGTCGTGGTCGCGCAGCAGGTCCTCGTCGTCCGCGCGGCCCGCGGCTCCGCCCTGGCCCGTGCACCCGGCGGCCACCGCCATGACGAACACCACGGCGGTCAGTCGCCGCCACGTCCTTCCGGCACAGCCCACGGTCTCCCCCGCTCTCCTGTCCGGGACGGGGTCAACGTCCCGGCGCCGGGCCACAGTTCATCACGCGGGGGCGGGCGCCGCCGACGGAGGGGGAGGCCGGTCACGCCTGCTGGGGGGCGCGCTTCAGCCGCAGGGCCGAGCCGAGGAAGAAGACGCCGCCCAGGAAGGCGTAGCCCGCGAGGTTGCTCAGCGAGGCGTTCCCGGAGCCCGCCTGGACGACGAACGACGTGCCCGCGAACGTCGAGATGGCGCCGCTCGCGATCATCGGCCACTGGCCGCCGAGCCGGCGCCGGGCGGCGCCCACCAGGAGCTGCACCGCGCCCGCCGTGACCGCCCACAGGCCCCACACCCGCAGCACGGCCGGGATGCCGGAGGTGACGGCGAAGGCGAGGCCGACGGCCGTCGCCGCGCTGAGCACGACGTTCGCGTACAGGCCGACGGCCGCGCCGCGCCCCTCCCGCGCGCCGCGCAGATCCACGAGCGCGGCGCCCAGGTCGAACAGCGGGTAGAGCACGAGCAGCGTCATGTTGAGCGGGTTCAGCGCGGAGGCGGTGGCGAAGAGCAGGGCGGCCCAGACGGCGGCGAACCCGAAGCGGATCAGGTAGAGCCTGCGCAGTCCCGCGGAGGCGGCGGGCAGGGGGGCGGCTGCGGTGTGCGCGTCGTGCGCGGTGCGGAGGGCGGTCACGGTGGGTGCCTTTCGTGGGGGCGGGGTACGCCGGAACGAGTGAGGGAGAACGTTCGGTCTTGTGCTTACTCAAGGGCACGGGCGCCGCCCTGTCAAGACCGAACGTTCTCCCTCATGGGTCGGGTACCCTGGGCGCCATGAGCCGGAGCACAGAGAGCGGCAGCACCTCCGAAGCGCGGACGCGGCTGCTGGACACAGCGACCGCGATCTTCTACACGCAGGGGATCCACTCGGTCGGCATCGACCGCATCACCTCGGAGGCGCGGGTCACCCGGGCCACGCTGTACCGGCACTTCTCCGGCAAGGAAGACCTGATCGTCGCCTACCTCGACCGGGCCGACCGGGCGATCAGGGGGCAGGTCGACGCCCTCGCGCGGGCGGCCGGGCGGTCGGCCGAGGACCGGGTCAGGGACGTCGCGCGGTCCGTCGTCGACGGCATCCGCTCCCCCGGGTTCCGCGGCTGCGCGTTCCTGAACGCGGCGGCCGAGTACCCCGACCCCGGCCACCCGGTGCACCGCGCGGTGCTCGCGCACCGGCAGTGGTTCCTGGAGACCGTCACCGACCTGCTCGCGCAGACCGGCACGGAGCACGCGGACGCCGCGGGACGCCGGTTCGTCATGCTCAGGGACGGCGCGATGGCCTCGGGCTGCCTCTTCGACCCCGAGCTGGTCGCCGGGACCTTCCTGGACGCCGTCGAGGACGTGCTGCGGGCACGGGACACCCGCCCGCCCCTTGCCGGATAACTTAGGTAAGGCTTACCGTACTCATTCGCACCACCCCAGGGTCCGACCGTCCCCAGGTCCGCCCGCGGCGAGCGCTTCACTGTCGCAGCCTGGCCGTCCGCTGCTGGTACTCGCTCACAGGACGGGCACGTGACGCACTCCACCTCCGGTCTCCACGACCCCTCCCTCGACCACAGCGCCTGCGGCGTCGGGTTCATCACCCGGCTGGACGGCGTGCCCGGCCACGACGTCATCCGCCGGGGCGACGAGGCGCTCCGGGCCATCCCGCACCGGGGCGGCGCCTCGGCCGAGGGGGTCGGGGACGGCGCCGGGGTGAGCGTCGACCTCTCCGTGGAGTTCTTCGGCGCCCTCGTCGGCGAGGAACTGCGCGCCGGGCACTTCGGGGTCGCCAACTGCTTCGTGCCGGACGCCGTCCGGGGCCGGGAGCCGGTCGGGCGGTGCCTGGCCGACGAGGGCTTCGAGGTGCTGCTCGTGCGGGACGTCCCGGTCGACCACTCGGTCGCGCCGCCCGCCGCCGAGCAGTACCAACTGCCGCTCGTGCAGTGGGTGTTCCGGGCACCGGAGACGTGGACGCGGGCGGACGTGGACGTTGCCGCGCACCGCGCGCTGCTCGCCGTCGAGGCCGTCGCCTACGCCGACGAGTCCTGCTCGGGGCTGTACCCGCTCTCGCTCAGCGCCCGCACCCAGGTGCTCAAGGGGCGGCTCAACTCCGGTGAGGTCATCGGGTACTTCCGCGACCTGCTCGACCCCCGGCACTCGGTGCGCTCGCTCTACTTCCACACCCGGTTCTCCACCAACACCGAACCGCACCCCACCATGGCCCAGCCGTTCCGGCTGATGGCGCACAACGGGGAGCTGAACACCGACCGCAAGAACCGGCTGAGCGACGAGGCCCTCGCGCGGGCCCGCACCCGCAGCATCGTGCGGCCGCCGGGGCAGTCCGACTCCAGCCGCCTCGACCAGACCCTGCAGAGCCGGGTCTTCGACGACGGCCTCGACCTCGTCGAGTCGGTCGTGTCGCTGATGCCGCCCGCCTGGGAGAACGACCGCACGCTGCCCGCCGCCGTCCGGGACATGCTGGAGTACTTCTCCCTCTACGAGGAGAAGAACGACGGTCCGGCCGCCGTCATCTTCAGCGACGGGGACGTCATCGGCGCCCGCCTCGACCGGCTCGGGCTGCGCCCGCTGCGCACCGTCGAGACGTCCGAGTACCTGATGGTCGCCTCCGAGGCCGGGCAGGTCGCCTTCCCCGACGAGGACGTCGTGCGCCGGGGCCGGATCGAGGCGGGCGGGATGCTCGTCGTCGACCACCGCACCGGCCGCACGCTGCGCACCCGCGAGGTGCTCGACGCCCTCGCCGCGCGCCGCCCCTACAGCGAACTGCTCGACGCGGCCCGCGTCCGCCTCGACGACCTGCCCGCCCCCGACTACTACCGGGGCACCACCACCCTCGGCTACGACGGCGACCTCACCCTCGCGGGCCGGTACGTGGCCTACTCGCTGAACCAGGAGAGCTTCCGGTTCATGCTCGACCCGATGCTCGCCACCGGCTCCGAGCGGATCTCCGCGATGGGCTACGGCAACGCCATCAACGCGCTCAGCGACACCGAGGGCGGCATGGCGAAGTACTTCTCGCAGCGGTTCGCGCAGGTCACCAACCCGCCCCTGGACAGCATCCGGGAGGCCGACGGCATGAGCATGCGGGTGGCGCTCGGCCCCCGGCCCGACGGCACCGGCACCACCGACGGCCGCCAGCTCGTCGTCTCCTCGCCGGTTCTCGGGCACCTCGACATGGTGCGGCTGCGCGACCAGCGGATCGTGCCGCTGGAACGGTTCGCCATGCTCTACTCGCCGGTGACCGGCGACGAGCGCGGCAACGCCGACTCGCTGCGGGACGCGCTGGAGCGGCTCTGCGACGACGTCGAGCGGTTCGCCGCCGGGGGAGGCGGCATCGCCGTCCTCACCGACCGGGCCATCTCCGCCGCCCGCGCGCCGCTGCCCGTCGTCCTCGCCGTCGCCTCGGTCGACCAGCGGCTGATCGAGACCGGGCTCAGGCCGCGCGTCTCGCTCGTCGCCGAGAGCGGCCAGCTCCTGTCCTCGCACCACGTGGCGACCGCGCTCGGCTTCGGCGCCTCCGCCGTCTACAGCCTCAGCGCCCGGCTGCGCGCCGAGGAGAAGTACCCGAGCGCGCCCGCCCCCGCGGGCGAGATCACCGCGACCGACCGGGCGCTCGCGAAGTTCCGCAGGGCCGCCGAGAAGTCCCTCGCCAAGACCATGGGGCGGGTCGGCCTGTGCACCGCCGAGAGCTACATCGGCGGCGCGTTCTTCGAACCGAACTACCTCGACACCCGCGACGACGTCTTCGCGCGGGCCTTCCCGCACATGGACGCCCCGGTCGGCGGGGTCGGCTTCGCCCGCATCGCGCAGGCCGCCACCGACTGGCACGAGCGGGCCCGCGCGGTGACGGACGAGACGCAGATCCCGCTGCTCGGGCTGTTCAAGGAGCGCTCCGACGGCGCCGGGCACTCCTTCGGCGTCACGGCCGTGCGCGGCTTCGGCGGCATGACCGAGGAGCGGCCGCGGTTCGGACGGCCCGACGACCCGGAGGCCCTGCGGCTGCTCACCCTCGGCCAGCTCGACGACGCGTTCGGCATCACCGACGCCGCGTACCGGGAGACCGGGTACGACGCGCTCGACGACGCCGAGATCGACGCGTTCCGCATCACCCCCGGGTATCTGGACTTCCTGCGCACCACCCACGAGGAACGCGCCCGCCGCCCGTCCGCGCTGCGGGACGTCCTCGCGCTGCCCGCCGACGTCACGGGGCTGCGCGAACCGCGCGAGTTCGCCCGCGAACTGGGCCGCTTCTCGACCGACGGCAACGCGAGCATCATGGTGCGCGGCGTCTCCGTGACCCCGGCCGGGGACGGGGACCCCTCCGGCGCCCGCCGCACCGTCCGGTTGCGGCTCGGGGCGGGCGAGGGGGACGGGGCCGGGCGGCACGCGGCGCTGGCCGAGGGGCTCTCGCTCGCGTACCCCGGGCAGGTGGAGCACCGGGACGCGGGCGACGACGGCGTCGTCGTCACCGCCGTCGCGGACGCGGCGCGGCTGCTCGCGCTGCTCGGCCGGGCGCCCGCCGCCGTACCGCCGGCCGAGGTGCAGCCCGCGCACGAGATCACCCGCGCCCTCGCCTCCGGCGCGATGAGCCACGGCGCGCTGGTGGCGACCGCGCACGAGGCCGTCGCGCACGGCACGAACATGGTCGGCGGGATGTCGAACAGCGGCGAGGGCGGCGAGCACCACTCCCGGTACGGCACCCTCCGCGGCTCCCGGATCAAGCAGTTCGCGTCCGGCCGGTTCGGCATCTGGGCCGGGTACCTCGCCGATCCGATGCTCCAGGAGCTGGAGATCAAGATCGGGCAGGGCGCGAAGCCGGGCGAGGGCGGCCAGTTGCCCGCGCCGAAGGTCACCGTCGACATCGCGGCGGCCCGCGGCGGCACCCCCGGCATCGAGCTGATCTCGCCGCCCCCGCACCACGACACGTACTCGATCGAGGACCTCGCGCAGCTCATCCACGACTGCAAGGCCGCCCGGGTGCGGGTGATCGTGAAGCTGGTCTCCTCGGAGGGCATCGGCACCATCGCGGTCGGTGTCGCCAAGGCGGGCGCCGACGTGATCAACGTGGCCGGGAACACCGGCGGGACCGGCGCCGCGGCCGTCACCAGCCTGAAGTACGCGGGGCGTTCGGCGGAGATCGGCGTCGCCGAGGTGCACCAGGCGCTGGTCGCCAACGGGCTCAGGCAGAAGGTCACGCTGCGCTGCTCCGGCGCGCACCAGACCGGCGGCGACGTCGTCACGTCGGCGCTGCTGGGCGGCGACAGCTTCGAGTTCGGCACCACCGCGCTGATGATGCTCGGCTGCGTGATGGCGAAGAACTGCAACGTGAAGTGCCCGGCCGGGCTCACCACCAACTCCGAGGCGTTCGAGGGCGATCCGCGGGCGCTGGCGCAGTACCTGCTGAACATCGCGCACGACGTCCGGCACATCCTGGCCCGGCTCGGCCTCAGATCGCTGCGGGAGGCGCGCGGGCGCACCGACCTGCTCCAGCTCCTCGACCACCCGGCGAGCGTCGGACGCCTCGACGTCCGCGCGCTGCTGGCCCGGGTGCCGGAGCGCACCGTCCGCGAACCGCGGTACCTGGAGGCCGACTTCACCACCGACGACGCCCTCCTCGACCGGGTCCGCGCCGCGCTCGTCGACAGGCGGGAGGCCGCGCTGCTCGTCGAGGGCGTCCCGCTGCGCAACAGCGACAAGTCGGTGGGCGGACAGCTCTCGGTGGACGTCGAACGGCTCCTCAACCACGGCGGCGACGACCTGTCAGGGCTGCCCGCCGTCACCGTCGACGACCGGGGCCGCAGGCGGCTCGTCGACGACGCCGTCCGGGTCCGCACCACCGGGTCGGCGGGCCAGTCCTACGGCGTGTTCTGCAACGACGGCATCACCCTCGAACACACAGGCACCGCCAACGACGGCGTCGGCAAGAGCCAGAGCGGCGGCCGGATCGTCGTCCGCGCGCCCGGCGGCGGCTCCGCCGAGCGCGGCGGGAACGTCCTGGTCGGGAACTTCGCGCTGTTCGGCGCGACCGGCGGCCGCACGTTCGTGCAGGGCGAGGCGGGCGACCGGTTCGCGGTGCGCAACTCCGGTGCCACCGCCGTCGTCGAGGGCCTCGGCGACTTCGGCTGCGAGTACATGACCGGCGGTGCCGTGCTCAACCTCGGCGGCTTCGGCAAGGGCCTCGGCAACGGCATGAGCGGCGGCTTCCTCTACCAGTACGACCCCACGGGGGAGGTCCGCGACCGGGTCAGCGCCGACTCGCTGCTGGTCTTCCCGGTGACCGACACCGCCCACGGCGCCTTCCACGAGGAGGCCGTCCGGCTGCTGCTGACCTGGCACGCGCAGGCCACCGGATCGCCGCTGGCCCGGCGCCTGCTCGCGGACTGGGCGGCCGAACGGCGGCACGTGTACTGCGGGATGCCCCGCGCGCTGCTGCTCTACCAGGACTCCACGGAGATCCTCGCGGCGGCGACCCGCGGTGAACTCCTCGACGAACTCGCCACGTCCATCGCGACGGAGAAGCTGCGCGCGTTCAAGGTCGACTACCGCGACCGCCGCACCGTGCTCGGCGGCCGGGCCCCGGCCCTCGGCGACCGGGGCGACGACGACATGTTCTCGCTGCTGTCCTCGTACACGGTGCTCGGCGCCGCCCAGGACCTGGCGCTCGAACGGGTGCCGGGCGCGACCGGTCCCGACGACCCGAGGGTCGCCGCGGCGGTCCGCAACCTCGTGCTCACCGAGGACTTCTTCGTCAAGCAGCGCGTCGTGCGGTACCTGCGCGGCACCCTGGAGCGGTTCGACGACGGGGAGTTGGCCACCCTCGTCGCGATCAAGCGCCTCGACGACTACAAGCAGGCGCTGAGCCGCCGCAACAACCTCAGCGTGGACGCGCCCGGCACCTACGGCTGGATCATCCACCAGAACACGAAGAACGCAGGCCGCGTGCGCGCCGCCCGGTTCGACGAGCTGCTCGCCACCGCGGCGCTCGCCGACATCGCCGGACGCCGCGCCCCGCAGGCCCCGACGGACGCGGTGACGACATGACGCTCCTGCCCCCGACCGGCTCCCTGATCCCGGCCGACGCGCCGTTCTCCGCCGAACAGGAGGCGTGGCTCGCCGGGTTCATGGCGGGCATCGCGGCGGCCGGACGCCGGGACGCGGACGGTTCCGGCGCGCACGGTTCCGGCGCGGACGGTCCGGGCGCGCCCGCCGCGACGATCGACGTCCTCTACGGCAGCCAGACCGGCAACGCCGAGTTCCTCGCGGGCGAGGTCGCCGCCGGGGCGCGGGCGCGCGGGCTCGGCGGGCGCGTCGCCGCGCTGGACACCGTCACCCCGGAGCGGCTCGCCGCCATGTCCCATGTGCTGGTCATCGTCTCGACCTACGGCGAGGGCGAACTCCCGGACAACGCGGGCCTGTTCTGGGAGGCGCTGCGGGCCGCGCCGGCGCCGCGCCTGGACGGCGTGCGGTTCGCGGTGCTCGGCCTCGGCGACCGCGGCTACGACGACTTCTGCCAGGCCGCGAAGCTCCTCGACACCCGCCTGGAGCAGCTCGGCGCGGAGCGTGTCCGCCAACGGGCCGACTGCGACGTCGACTTCGAGGAACCCGCGGCGCTCTGGACGGCCGAGGTGCTCGACCGGCTGGCCGCCGAGACCGGCGCGGAGCAGGCCCGGGACACCGGCGTCCCGGCGCCCGGGGCCGGTTCCGGGGCGGGTTCCGGGGCGGGTTCCGGGGCCGGGCAGGCGGCGGCGTCCGGGACGGGGACGTCCGGGCAGGCGGCGGCGCCGGGCCGCTCCCGCTGGAACCGGCGCAACCCCTACCGCTCCCGGCTCCTGGTGAACCGGCTGCTGTCGGCGCCGGGGAGCGCGAAGGAGATCAGGCACTACGAGTTCGACCTCGGCGACAGCGGCATCGCGTACACGGCGGGCGACGCGCTGGCCGTCTCCCCGGTGAACGGGGACGGGCTGGTCGGCGCGCTGCTCGGACAGCTCGGCGCGCGCGGCGACGAGGAGACCGCGGACGGGCCGCTCGCCGAGGTGCTGCGCACCGGGCGGGAGATCCGCACGCCGTCGAAGGAGCTGATCGCCGACCTGGTGGAGCGGGCACCGGCGAGCGGTCTCGCGGCGGTCGTCGGCCGCGGCGACCGCTCCGACCTCGACGCCTGGCTCACCGGCCGGGACGTCGTCGACCTGCTGCGGGACGCCGGACGGGCCGCGCCGGACGCCGGGGAGCTGCTGCCGCTGCTGCGGCCGCTCCAGGCCCGGCAGTACTCGATCTCGTCGAGCCCGCTCGCGCACCCGGGCCGGGTCCACCTCACCGTGGCGTCGGTCCGCTACGAGGGCGTGGACCGGCGCCGCCACGAGGGCGTCGCGTCGACGTACCTCGCGGACCGGGCGGGCGGGGACGCGGTCGTCGGCGTCCACCTCCAGCCGAACGCGTCCTTCGGCGTCCCGGCGGACGACGACGCCCCGATCGTCATGATCGGCCCCGGCACCGGGGTCGCGCCGTTCCGCGGCTTCCTGCACGAGCGGGCCGCGCGCGGCGCCACCGGCCGCAACTGGCTGTTCTTCGGCGACCGGCACCGCGCCACCGACTTCGTCTACGAGGACGAGCTGACCGCGCTGCGCGAGCGGGGCGTGCTGACCGAACTGGACCTGGCGTTCTCCCGGGACCAGGCCGCGAAGGTCTATGTGCAGTCCCGGATGCGGGAGCGGGCGCGGGAGCTGTACGCGTGGCTCCAGGACGGGGCGTACGTGTACGTCTGCGGGGACGCCTCCCGGATGGCGCGGGACGTCGAGGCGGCGCTGCTCGACGTCGTCGCGGGGCAGCGCGGCCGGGGGGCCGACGACGCCGCCGAGTACCTCGCCGGGCTGCGGCGGGCGAAGCGCTACGTACGGGACGTGTACTGAGGATGACGAACCAGGAAGCAGCGTCCGGAGCGGGCGGCGGGCACGGCGGTGGCTGCGCGTTCGAGGGGTGCTGCGGCAGGCGCCGCGGCAGCGTGCGGCTGATCGACGCGCGGATGCCCGAACTGGCCCGCTGCCTCACCCTCTTCCAGCACGTCCAGGCCGTCACCGGCGGGCCGGCCGCCCGCATCGACCAGGCCGGCAGCTACGCCGTGCCGACCGTGCGCGGCGAGGCGTTCGCGCTCACCCCGGGCGCCATCACCCTGCGGCTCGACGGCGTCGCGTCCGCCGCCGTCGCGCGGGACGAGGAGACCGGCTCGGTCGCCGTGCGCCTCTTCGACGCCGACGGCGCGACCGCGCACCAGGGGCGGCTGCTGTCCGAGGGCGACCGGCTGCTGTCCGGCCTCGCCGGGACCGTCGCACCGGGCGCGCTCCGGGACGAACCCGGCCCCGCGCCCGGGGTGCCCGGGTGGGAGGACGGCGACCAGCTCGCGCAGCTCGACGCGATCCTCGCGGACGGCGGGGCGGCCCGGCGCGCGGCCATCCACCGGTACCGGGGCGAACACCGGCCGATCGGCGCCGAGTTGGTGCCCGCGGTGCTCGACCACGTCTGCTCGGTCGGGCTGCCGGTCGGGGTGGCGGTGTTCGCCCCGGCCGCCGTTCAGGTCTGCGGCGGCCGGGTGCACGTCACCGAACGGACCGTCGGCGGGCGGGTGTTCGCCGCGGTCGCGGACAGCTCGGTGGAGATCGACCTGACCCGCGTCCGTGGCTGCCACCTGGTCCGCTCGGCGGCGGCGCACGGCCCGACCTCGGCGATCGAGCTGGACGACGAGGACGGGCGGTGCGTGGCGGTGCTCACGCAGTTCGGCATCGTCGAGGAGCGGGTGCACACCGCGTGGGAGCACCTCGCGGCGTCGCTGCCCGACGCGTGAGCGGGGCGGGCGTCACCACTGGACGGCGTCGTCCATGTCCTGCTGCCAGTAGGTGACCTTCAGGGACTCGTCGACGTACACGCCCTTGGCGGGCAGCGCGGGGTGGGCGCCCTTGCCGACGCTGCCCGCCAGCTCGGCGCCGAAGAAAGCGACGTCGAGGGAGTGCGAGGTGTAGCCGTGCCCGCCGCTGCCGTCGGCGGCCGACAGGAGCACCGAGGCGTAGCCGGACTGGCCCGGCTCCAGGGTGACGACCGCCTGCGGCCGCGACTCCTCGACGACCGGCGGCACGGCCTGCTCCTGCCCGAACCGGACGGCCGGGTAGTGGTAGAGGTAGCAGCGCTTGCCGCCGGTGTTGGTGACCTTGAGCAGCAGGTGGTTCAGCGGGCGGGTCAGCGGGGTGGCGACCGTCTTGGTGGTGGAACCCTCGCAGGTGACCTTGGCGGGGGCCTCGGCGACGGGCCGCTCGGTGAGGGACGCGGACTCCGCGCCCGAGGAACCGGAGCCCGAACCCGCCGACCCGCCCCGCTTCCCGTCCGTCTGTCCGTCCGTCTTCCCGTCCGGCGCCCGGTCCTGTCCGGCCGTCGCGTCCGGGCCGCCGCTCGCGTCGGCGGAGGGCCGCGGGGAGGTCCCGGCCGGGCCGCCGGAGACCTTAGAGGCGCCTTCGTCGTGCACACCCGTCCCGTCGCTGCACGCGGTCAGCGAGAGCCCCGCGAGGACGACGGTCGCGGCGGCGGCGAGGAGACGGGTGCGGGAGGTGCGGATGCTGGACATGTGGCAGTGCCCCTTCGGCGTCGGGTGGGGGTGGTGATTGGATGAAAGAAGCGTGCGGGGTGATCCGTCCCCGAGGCCACGGTCAGCGCCCGATCAGGGACGCCGGAACGCCGGGACGGGGTCTGACCAGGCAGAACACACTGTCCCTGGGACGCGGGACGGGACGCGGGGGAGAGTGGAACGGGTGTCGGGAGCGACGGAGGGCGACGAGGCCGAGGCGTTCGCGCGGCTGCTGCGGGGGCTGAAGGAGCGCTCGGGGCTCAGCTACGGCACGCTCGCCGGGCGGCTCCACCTGAGCACCTCGACGCTGCACCGCTACTGCACGGGCGCGGCCGTACCGGCCGACTACGCGCCGGTGGAACGGCTGGCCAGGATCTGCCGGGCGACCTCGGAGGAGCTGGTGGAACTGCACCGCCACTGGGTCCTCGCGGACGCGGCACGGGTCCGCAGGACGGAGCGGACGGACAGGAGCGCCCCGCGGCCGCCCGACCCCGGGGAGACGGGTGCCGTCGGAAGCGGGGCCCGCGCCCGGCCGGGGGACGGGACCGGTGGCGGGGACGGGGACGGGGAGCACCCCGGGGACAGGGGTGCCGGCGAGGGTGCCGACGGGGATGACGACGACTGTCCGGTCGTCGTCCACGGGTCGTCCGGGGACGGGACGTCGAGAAGGGCGGCCGGGGCGGCCGAAGCGACCGGAGCGACCGGGGTTTCCGTTCCGCGGGCGCGTCGGCGGACCGCGCTGATCGCCGCGGCGTCCGTCGCCGCGGTCGCGGTGCTGGGCGCGGCGGCGCTCGCGCTCGCCGGCCCGGA
>NZ_FMCI01000230.1 GCF_900091845.1 Streptomyces sp. SolWspMP-5a-2 | reverse complement strand
CGTCCGGCCGGTCGCCCCGGCCGGTCCGCCGCAGCCGGACGGTGCCGGACGCGCCGCCCGGACCGTTGCCGCCGTCGGGGAAGCCGGCGGGGAAGTCGTCGGTGAAACCGCCGGGGAACGCCTCCGTCGCCGGACGCCCCGGAGCCGGGGCACCGTTGCGCGGCGCCGGGAGCGGGGCCGCGGCCGACGCGGTGGCCGTCAGGGTGTCGATGCCCTGTTCGAGACGGGCCGCCGCGTCCTGCCAGTGCGCCGCCGCCGCGTCCCAGCGCTCGGTCGCCTCCCGCATCCCGTCGACGACGTCGTTGGTGCGCCCGGCGCCCGCCACCACGGCCTGCGCCGCCTGCTCCGCCGCCCGCGCGGTCTGCTGCGCCCCGGCCGCCAGCGCCTTCTGCTCGGCGACCAGCGAGGAGAACGCGGTCCGCACGCCGTCCTCGGCGGCCTTGATCTTCGCGGCCAGGTCCCGTCCGGCGGCCTCGCCGTCCGCGCGGGCCCGGTCGGTCGCGGCGGCACCCGCCCGGACGGCGTCCTCCACCCGGCGGGCCGCCTCGGCGATGGCGGGCAGCTCGGCGGAGAGCCCGGTGGTGGCCCGCTGGAGCGCGTCGGTGGCGTTCCCGACCGCCTTCGCGCTCCTGAGCAGCCCCTCGTTGCCCGCCCTGGCGTTCTGCACCAGCGTCTGCAACTGCTTGGCGGTGTTGGTGAGTTCACGGGCGAACTGCTGCGGCGACGCGGCCCGGCGCGGCACCAGGCACACCTGCACCCGGGTCAGCAGCGCGGCCAGCGTGCCCAGCAGCCGGTCGTCCTCGTCCTGCCGCTGCTCCTCCCGGCGCTCGGCCACCGACCGCGCGCGGGCGTGCCACACCGAGAGCAGCACCAGCAGCGAGATCAGCGCGACGGCGGTCAGTGCCACGTTCTCGAACCGCCCCACCGGCGCGAGACGGCCCTCGAACCCGGTCTGCCAGAGCTGGAGGAACGGCCGCGTCGCCTCCTGGGGGTCCGCGCGGCTCAGCGCGCCGTAGGCCCGGACCGCCTCGCGCAGTCCGAACCAGGTGACCAGCAGCGGCACGAACACCAGCACGCCCAGCGCCGCCTCCAGCACCCCCTCGCGCGGCGGCCTGCGCCACCACCGGCGGGCCGCGGCCTTCGCGGGCGGTGCCCCGAGGGTCTCCGGACGGACGAAGGCGGCCGTCAGATCGATCTCGGCCCAGCTGTTGAGCCGTGCGTCGTCGGTCTTCAAGTCGTGTGCCAGGCAGCGGAGTTCGTCCGCCCGGCCGGTGAAGCGGCCCGGGTGCGCGGTGAGCAGAGCGGCCAGCTTCTCGCCCAGCTCACCAGGGTCCAGGAAGTTCGCTCCCGGGGGCGTGGATGCGGTGGTCAAGCGCCATCTCCTGACTCGGCACCGGGGCCCGGTGCTCCTGAGATCCAGCGGGTCCCTCCTCAGCGGGGGACGCCGCCCCTGTCCTGCTGGTTCCTGCCGCGCCGGTTCAACCGCTCCAACAGGGCCCTGGCGGACGGGTGTTCGGGGTTCCAGTTGAGGCAGCGGCGCAGCACCTCCACCGCGTCCTCGTACCGCCCGCGCCCGTCGAGGCGCTCCGCGTGCCGGTAGGTGCGCTCGGCGAGCAGCTCCCGCACCCGCGCGTTGGTGGGGTCGTGTCCGTAGGCGCACAGCAGCCAGCGCTCCGCGTCCGGGAAGTGCTCGGGGGAGGAGTCGGCCATGGCCGCCGCGCAGTGCACGTCGATCATCGCGTCCAGCACCGCGGCGCCCAGCGTGCCCCCGCCCGCCGCCTGCCAGGCCGCGTGCGCGGCTTCGACGGCGTTCTCCCAGCGCCCTTCGAGCAGCAGCTCGCGGGCGGCGCGCAGCCGCCGGGCCGCCCTGCGGTCGGCCCAGTGCTCCGCGTCGCTCGGCG
>NZ_FMCI01000231.1 GCF_900091845.1 Streptomyces sp. SolWspMP-5a-2 | reverse complement strand
CGGCGGCGGCGATCAGCGGGCCGGTGCTCATCCCGCCGCGGTGGCGCCGCCGCGCCAGGTGGGGAGCAGTTCGTCGAGGAGCGCCTCGGTGCGGGGCGGCACGCCCCGGGCGCCCCCGCGGGCGACGAGGCCGGCGGCGAGGGTCCGCAGCCGCTCGCCGTCGCCGGTGGCGTGGGTGGCGCGCAGCAGCTCGTGCCAGAGCCGCTCGTCGTCCGGCGCCGAGTTCAGGGCCGCGTCCAGGGCCTCGATGGCCTTCTCCGCGCGCTCCTTCTCCAGGTGGAACGCGGACAGGGCGAGCCCGATGTCGGCGACGAGGAGCGGGAGCCGGGCGTCGATGATCTCGTGGGTGAGCCAGCGGTAGCGGCCCTCGGGGCGGTCGGCCAGGAGCGGGCCGCGGACCAGGACCAGCGCGTCGGTGAGCAGCCGTCCGCGCACCACCCGGCTGTCGACGCCCCGGCCCTGGGTGGCCTCGTGGTAGAGCGAGCGCAGCACGTCCAGGTCGGAGACGACGGACTCGGCGAGCACCAGCCGCCCGGTCGGGTCGGCGGAGAGCCGGGGGGTGCCGTCCGGGTCGGTGCCGAGCCACTCCCTGAGCCGGTCGAGGAGGGCGTCACGGACGTCGTCGGTGACCCCGCGCGGCCACAGCGCGGCGCAGAGCACCCGGGGGTGGACGCCCTCGCGGTGCAGGAGCAGCAGGGCGAGCGCCTCGTGCAGCAGGGCGCTGCGGTCGCCGTCGGGACCGTCGAGCCCGATGATCTCGTACGGTCCGACCAGCCGCGCGTAGACGGCGGGGCGGCCCTGTTCGCTGACGTCGACGAGGAACGGCGGTGCGGGCGCGGGCCCTTGGGGATCACGCTCCGGGTCGGCCTCCACGAACAGCTCGACGACCGCGCGCCGTTGCGCCGCGGGCAGGAGCTGCGCGTCGAGTTCGAGGCCGAGCAGCGGGGCGAGCAGCCGTCCCTCCGGGGTGACCTCCATCTCCCAGGAGGCGCCCGGGAGTTCGCCGGTCTCGGTGCCGACGAGGTAGCCGATGCCGAGCCGGGAGGCGTCGGAGGCGAGTTCGGCGAGGGTGACGGCGTCCGCGGCGGACGGCTGGGCGGCGAGCAGCACCAGGTGCGGGGCCCAGCGGGTGTGCCGGGCCGGGCCGGTGCGGCCGGTGAGGACCGAGTCGTACCCGGCCGCGCCGAGGGCGCCGCGGCGCTGCCGGGTCTCGGCCTCCATCGTCTCGACGAGGTCGTCGACGCTGTCGAGGTGGCGCAGTCGGCTGGGGGCGAGCGGGGTGAGGTCCTCGCCGAAGCCGACGAGGGTGATGGTCATGCGGTCGGACCAGCCGTTGGTGGCGAGTTCGGCGGCGACGGAGGCGAAGAACGCGGCCCGGTCGGCCTCCCGGCCGCTCAGCGAGACGATGCCGGGGACGGCTTCGAGGTTGAGCAGGAGCCGGGAGTCGTCCAGGGTGCCGAGGCTGACGAGGCCGGGGTAGGGGGCCGCGGTGTCGACGTCGTCGAGGCGTTCGGCGTCGGCGCGGGCCAGCGTCCAGAACGTCTGGTCCTGGCCGAGCCGCCACGGGGCGGGCGGTTTCCCGGCGGGCTGGGCGAGTTGCAGGTGCAGGTCGCCGCCGGTGAGCCAGGCCGCGTAGACCGTGGGCAGGGAGCGGGAGTCGGCGGCGAGCCGCGCGGCGAGGCCGCGCAGCGAGAGGTCGAGGAGGCGGACGCCCTCCGGGTCGGCGCCGACGAGGAGCGCGTCCTGCGCGTCGGCCGCGTCGCCGGTGGGGTCGGCGGCTCGGTGCCGCGCCGCCCGCCGACGGCACCGATCGCGGACTGCCACAGCGCCTGGCGCCGGCGGCGGCCGAGGGCGCCGAGGAGTCCGGCGGCGAGCAGGGGCGCGCCGAGGAGCGCCTCGGGGGAGCCCGAAGGAGTCCGCACTGCTGGTGGTGGTGGCGGTGGCACCGGCGGCCGGGTGCCCGGCTCCGG
>NZ_FMCI01000232.1 GCF_900091845.1 Streptomyces sp. SolWspMP-5a-2 | reverse complement strand
ACCGGTCGTCGTACAGGGGCCGCAGGCGGGAGACGGCGATCAGCAGGGCCGGGGGCGCGAGGGCCAGCGGGAGCGCCACGCGGGTGAGCGTGCGCGGGCCCGCGCACACCCCCAGCAGCGCCAGCGCCACGCACCCCCAGAACAGCACCCCGGTCGGCACCGGCACCGACGCGCTCAGCAGCCGCCCCGCGCTCGCCCACCCCGGGGTGCGCAGCCACGCCACCTGGCCGGACTGGGCCCGGGAGACCAGCGCCAGCGGGAGCGTGACGGCCCCGGCCGCGCCGACGGCGCACGACCAGCGCCCCCACACCCCTCGTCGCACCCGCGCGCACGCCAGGGTGAGCGCGTGCGCGCACACCGCGAGCGCCGCCAGTTCGTGCAGCAGGCAGGTGACGCCGAGCACCACCGCGTACGCCCGCCAGACCCCCTGCCCGTCGACCGCGCGCGCCAGCAGCAGCGTCGCCGCGAGGACGCCCGCCGAGACGAGGGCGTAGGAGCGGCCCTCCTGGGCGTAGTAGCCGACCATCGGCGTCACGGCGTACAGCAGCCCCGCCCCGCACCCGGCCCAGGCGCCCGCGAGCCGGGTGCCGAGCGCGCCGACCAGGGCCGCCGCGGCGGTGGCCCCGCACACCGAGGGCAGCCGCAGCGCGACCTCGTCCGCGCGGAGGGCGAGCACGGCGTGCATCAGCAGGTAGTACAGGCCGTGCACCGCGTCCACGCCGTGCAGCAGCCGCCAGATCTGCGGCACCGAGCGGCGCGCGACCTGGAAGGTGACGCCCTCGTCCCGCCACATGCCGCCCCGCCCGAGGTCCCACGCCCCGATCACGGCCATGACGGCGGCGGGCACCCCCACGGCCGCCGCCCGCGCCCACCGGCTCTCGCTCTGCACGGACCCGAGTCTGTGCCGTCGGCAGGCTCTTACCGACCATTGACGGCGTATCGGCCCTCCCGAGGCATTCGCCCGGCTTACGATCCGCCGTCATGAACGCCGTTCCCGAAGCCGTTCCGCACGCCGCCGCGCCCGGCGCCGCGGCCGTCCCGGCGCCCCCGCCGGGACCCGTCACCACCGCCGTCCGCGCGCTGCGCGCCACCGCGGGCCCGCACCGGCTCCTCGTCCTCGCCGCCGTCTGGGCGGCCGCCCGCGCCCTGATGCTCTGGCTGCTCACCGCGGGCGGACGGCCGGAGCTGGGCGGCGGCGGGGTCGCGCGGGAGGTGTGGCGGCTCTACCACCACTGGTACGGGATCCTCGCGCACGGCGCCTTCCCGGCGCACGACCCGCTCTGGCAGTACCCGCCCGGCGCGGGCCCGGTGCTGCTGGCGCCCGCGCTGCTCCCGGGCCTGACGTACTTCCAGGCGTTCGTCGTCCTCACCCTCGCCGCCGACGCGGCCGTCACGGCGGCGCTGGCCCGCGCGGGCACCCGGCCAGGCGGCTCGCTGCGCGGCGCCGTCCACTGGACCTGCGGGCTGCCGCTGCTCCTGCACCTGCCGCTCGCCCGCTACGACGTGCAGGTCACCGCCCTCGCCGTCGTCGCCCTGCTGGTGGCGGCGCGCTCCCCGCGCGCGTGCGGGGCGCTCGCGGCGCTGGGCGCCCTGGTGAAGGTGTGGCCGGTGCTGGTGCTGCTCGGGCTGCCGAAGGGCCGGGCGACCCGGTCGGCGCTGGTCCGGGCCGCCGTCACCTGCGCGGGCGCCCTCGCGGTCCTGGCCGCCCTGTTCACCCACCCGTTCGCCTTCCTGCGCGAGCAGGGCGGCCGGGGCGTGCAGATCGAGTCCCTCGGCGGCACCGCGCTCGGCCTCGCCACCCACGCGGGCTGGAGCGGCGCGGCGCGCTACCGGTACGGGGCGATGGAGTTCACCGGGCCGTACGTGGACACCGTCGCCCGGGTCAGCCTGGCGCTCACCGGGCTCGCCCTCGCGCTGCTGCTGGTGTGGCGGCTGCGGGCGGTGCGCCGGACCCCGGCGACGACGTACGACGCCGCGCTCAGCGCCGTGCTGCTGTTCACCGTCACCAGCCGGGTCATCAGCCCGCAGTACCTGATCTGGCTGCTGGGCCTGGCCGCCGTCTGCCTGACCTCGCGGCACACCGTCCAGCGCCCGGTGACGGTCCTGGTGCTGGTGGCGGCCGCGGTCAGCTCCGTCGTCTACCCGGTCCTGTACGGGCAGGTCATCGCCTCCACCTGGACCGGCTGCGCGCTGATGGTGGTGCGCAACGGGCTGCTCGCGGCGGCGGCCGTCCTGTCGTTCGTCCGGCTCTGGCGGGCGACCGGGCCGCTCACCGCGCCGCTCGCCGTCCCCGCCCCGGCGCGCGCCCGCTGACA
>NZ_FMCI01000235.1 GCF_900091845.1 Streptomyces sp. SolWspMP-5a-2 | reverse complement strand
TCGTTGTCAGGCTCGTCGCCGGGCTCGGTCCGTCGCACGCTAGCCTCGGCCACCGACAACGGCGCGTGCTGTGGACCAAGGGGTGTCATGAGCAGGCTGAACACGACCGACCGCCCGTACGACCTCGTGCTCTTCGGGGCCACCGGCTTCGTCGGCACGCTCACCGCGGAGTACCTGGCCGCGCACGCGCCCGACGGGCTGCGGTGGGCGCTGGCCGGGCGCGACGAACTGCGCCTGCACGCGCTGCGCGAGCGGCTGCCCGGGGGCGCCAGGCCCGGGGTGCTGCGGGCGGACGGGGCGAGCGCCGCGTCGATGCGCGAACTCGCCGGGCACGCGCGCGTGGTGGCCACCACGGTGGGCCCCTACGTGCGGCACGGCGACGCGCTGGTCGCGGCCTGCGCCGACCTCGGCACCGACTACCTCGACCTCTGCGGCGAGCCCGAGTTCGTGGACCTCACCTACGTGCGGCACGACGCACGCGCGCGGGAGACCGGCGCCCGGCTGGTGCACGCCGCCGGCTTCGACTCGGTGCCGCACGACCTGGGCGTGTACTTCACGGTGGGACACCTCCCGGAGGGGGTGCCGCTGACCGTCGACGGGTTCGTCACCGTGGACGCCACCTTCTCCGGCGGCACCCTCGCGTCGGCGCTCTCCCAGGTCGCGCGGGTGCGGGCGATGCGGGCCGCCGCGCGGGACCGCGGGCGCCACGAGCCGCGCCTGGTGGGGCGCCGGGCGACGGCACCCGCGAGCGCGCCCCGGTACGCCCCGGAGGTCGGTGCCTGGGCGCTGCCGCTGCCCACCATCGATCCGCAGGTCGTGGTCAGGTCGGCGCGGGCCCTGGAGCGGTACGGGCCCGACTTCCGCTACCGGCACTACGCGGCCGTACGGCGGCTGCCGGTCGCGGCGGGCGGGGTCGCGGCCGTCGGCGGGATCGTCGCGGCGGCCCAACTGCCGCCCGTGCGGCGGTGGTTGTCGGACCGGGTCAGGCCGGGCGAGGGGCCGGACGCCGAGAAGCGGGCCCGCAGCCGGTTCACCGTCAGGTTCGTGGGCGAGGGGGGCGGCAGGCGCGTGTACACGGAGGTCTCCGGCGGCGACCCGGGCTACGGCGAGACGGCCAAGATGTTCGCCGAGGGCGCCCTGTCGCTGGCGCTGGACGACCTTCCCGTGACGGCGGGCCAGGTCACCACGGCGACCGCGATGGGCGACGCGCTGACCGGACGGCTGCGCGACGCGGGCCTCGCCTTCCGGGTCGCGGCGGTCCGCTGACGGTCCGGGTGCGCGGGTCCTCGGCGGCGGCCGGGGTCAGAGGGTCCAGTCGGCCAGGGTGTAGACCATCCCGGCGATCCAGGCGGCGCCCGCCAGGACGCCGAGGACCAGCGCGGCGGTCACGGCGCGCTCGACGGGGCGGGTCGGGTCGGTGAGGGGCTGCGGGGCGCGGTGGGTGGTCATGACCAAGACTCTGCCCCGTGAATCGCGATGCGCACATCCGTACGGGTACTCAGTTCGTCCTGGTGTCCCGCGGACGCCTCCAGGCCCTCGGCGCGCGCCCCGCCGGAGGCGTCCGCGGGGACCGTCCGGTGTCCGCCGGGGCCGCGAACTCCAGCGCGCCGGCGCGCACTTCGATGGAAGACTGGACGGCATGAGATTCCTCCTCGAAGTCACCCTGGACGACGACGCCTCCGACGCCGACCGGGCGGCCGGGCTGGGCCGGATCCTGCGTTACTGGGGCGGGAACCTGCACCGCTACGCACTGCGTGACGGCACGGGCGAGGCCGTGTACGACTCCGCGTACACCGAGGTCGGTCAGTGGCGGGTGAGCGCCTCCTGAAGGGCCCTGCGGCAGAGCGCGTCGGCCCTGCGGGTGGTCTCCGGGAGCCGGTGGCGCGGGGTGACGGCCAGCACCTGGGCGCAGGCGTCGTCGAGGCCGGTGCGGTGGCCGACGGAGACGAAGACCGGCTTGACGCCGTCCTGGGTGCGCAGCACCCGCCCGACCTCCTCGGTGCCCGCGAGGAGCGGTGAGGTGCTGCCGCGCGCGGCGCCGGGATCGTCGTGGTGGAAGGTGAACGGGTTCTTGGCGACGCCGACGGTGGCGAGCCCCGTCAGCACGCCCAGGTGGCTGGCGAGGCCGAACCGGCGCGGGTGGGCCAGGCCGTAGCCGTCGCAGACCACCAGGCCCGGCGGGCACGGCAGGGCGTCGAGGGCGGCCAGCACGGCGGGCAGCTCGCGGAAGGCGAGCAGGCCGGGCACGTAGGGGAACGGCACGGATCCGACGGCGGTGGCCTCCGCGACGACGTCCAGGGTCGCGCCGTCCAGCACCACGGCCGCGGCGGCGACGAGGTCCCGTCCGTCGTCGTAGGCGACGTCGACGCCGGTCACCCGTCCGGTGCCGGGCGGCGGGCCGCTCCCGCCGGCCTCCACCCGGGCCCGCAGCGCGTCCTGGACGGCGCGGGCCTCCTCCTCGGTCACGGGCCAGCCGTCGGGGATCCGCACGGTCACGGTCACGGTCGTCATGGTGGGACGAGCCTACGGTCCGCCCACCGGACGGCGGGCGCGGGGGCCCGGTGGGCGGGCGGTGACCGGGGGCGGCAGGCGGCGACGGGGGCGCGGCGGGCGGTGACGGACGTCACGCCGGTCCGGTGTGCACGCGGGGGCCGGTTCCTGCGTCTCCCCCTGTGCCCGGACCCATCCGCCCGGACAGACGTCCAGTCGTCACGCACGAGGGAGCAAGGCGTTGTCCACAGTCATCGACCAGCCCGTGGAGGCCCGGCTCGTCGCGGCCGCGCCCCGCCTGTCGAGCATCCCGGCCACCCTGCACTACGACCCGAGCGAACCGTTCGCGGTCCGGATGACCTTCCCCGCCCCGGCCACCCTGGAGGGCGTGGACGTCTGCTGGACGTTCGCGCGCGAGCTGCTGGCGGCCGGGCTGAGCGGATCCGAGGGGGACGGCGACGTCCGGGTGCGGCCCTACGGGTGGGAGCGCACGGTGCTGGAGTTCCGGGCGCCCGAGGGCATCGCCGTGGTGCACGTCCGCTCGGAGGAGGTGCGCCGGTTCCTCGCCGCCACCGCCGAACTCGTGCCCACCGGTTACGAGCACCTCCACCTCGGCCTGGACCACGAGCTGGCCGAGCTGATGCGGGACGCCTGCTAGATGGACTGACCCGCGGGGCCGCTCAGGTGGTCGCGCCGACCCGGGGCCGCAGCTCGGCCAGGACGGCGCGCAGGCCCGGTACCGCGGCCGAGGCCCGCGCGGTGAGCGCCTCCCCGCGCGCGGGGTCGCCCGCGGGCAGCAGGTGCCCGGCGAGCGCGAGGGCGGCCAGCGCAGCGTCCCGGTCGGCCACGTCGGCCACCGGCGGCGGCCCGGCGAGCACCTGCCGGACCTCGTCGCTGAGGACCGCCACCGCGGAGCGGCGGGCGAGCGCGTAGGTGACCGACGGGAAGACCCCCAGGACCCGTCTGCGCTCCGCCGTGAGGAAGCCCTCGGCGGTGAGCTGCTCGCGGGCCGCGTCGAGCGTCACGCGCGCGTGCGTGGTCACCCAGCTCCCCCAGCGGTGCGGACGGGACTCGCGCACCAGCTCCAGCAGACCGTCGAGGACCGCGTCCCCGGTCTCGGTGTCCAGGTCGGCGGGGGTCGCGATGCCGTCGTCGTCGACGAGCAGGCCGCGCCGGGACAGCTCGGCCAGGGCGCCGGACCGCACCAGGGGGCCGTCGGTGACCTCGGACCTCCTGATGTCCCAGGCCAGCAGGTAGAGCCGGGCGGACAGCGAGAGCGAGCCGTCGGGCACGGTGCCTCCTTCGCGCGGGGCTTCGGTGATCACGTTAATGCGTTGACAGCCGGGCGGCCCGTTCGTACGTTGGGACCGCTTCTGCTGCCGTCGATCGGAGAAGGACGTTGCTCGTCTGAGGTCCTGAGCCACCGCGTCACACACCACGGGTGTGGGCGCAGCGTGCGACCTCGGCGTTCGAGCCGTCCCGGGCAGCGGAGCCCTTCCCCCGCTCTCCCCGCGCCTCCTCCCAGCCGTCGGTCGCCGGTGTCTCGATACGCGTTTGCCCCTGACCGCATCAAGCAACCGCGAGGCCCGTATGTCTTCTTCCCTCAGCTGTACCTCCCTGTCGTTCGCCTGGCCCGACGGAACCCCCGTCTTCGAGGGCCTCGACGTGACGTTCGGCTCCGGCCGGACCGGACTCGTCGGCGTCAACGGGAGCGGGAAGTCCACCCTGTTGAAACTCGCCGCCGGTGAACTGACCCCGGCCGAAGGGTCCGTGCGCGCCGCGGGCGACGTCGGACATCTCCCGCAGAACGTCACGCTCGACACGCGGATGCGCGTCGACGAGGCGCTCGGCATCGCCGCCCGGCGGGCCGCGCTGCACGCCATCGAGGCGGGCGACGCGGCCGAGGCGCACTTCGAGACGGTCGGCGACGACTGGGACGTGGAGGAGCGCGCCCTCGCCACCCTCGGCGAACTCGGGCTCGGCCACATCGCGTTGGACCGCACCGTCGGCGAGGTGTCGGGCGGCGAGTCGGTGCTGCTGCGGCTCGCCGCGCTGCTGCTGCGCCGTCCGGACGTCCTGCTCCTGGACGAGCCGACCAACAACCTCGACCTGTACGCGCGCCGCCGCCTGTACGCGGCCGTCGCCGCCTGGCCCGGGGTGCTGGTCGTGGTCAGCCACGACCGCGAACTCCTCGACCTCGTCGACCGGATCGCCGACCTGCGCTCCGGGACGGTCCACTGGTACGGCGGCAACTACTCCGCCTACGAGGAGGCGCTCGCCACCGAACAGGAGGCGGCCGAGCGGATGGTGCGGGTCGCCGAGTCGGATCTGCGCAAGCAGCGGCGCGAACTGGCCGACGCCCAGGTCAAACTGGCCCGCCGCAAGCGGTACGGGCAGAAGATGCAGGACCAGAAGCGCGAGCCGAAGATCGTCATGGGGGCGCGCAAACGGGCGGCGCAGGAGTCCGCGGGCAGACACCGCATCCTGCACCAGGAGCGGGTCGCGGAGGCCAGGGAACGGCTCGACGAGGCGGTGGACGCGGTGCGGGACGACGACGAGATCCGCGTCGACCTGCCCAGCACGACGGTGCCGCCCGGCCGTACCGTGCTGACCCTCCTGGACCTCGAACTCGCCCACGGCGCGCGCGTGGCGGGCGGACTCGACCTGCGCGGCCCGGAGCGGATCGCGCTGGTCGGCCGCAACGGCGCGGGCAAGACGACGCTGCTGCGCACGATCGCCGGAGAGCTGAGGCCGGTCTCGGGCGAGGCGCACGCGCACGTGCCGCTGCGGTTCCTGCCGCAGCGGCTCGACGTCCTCGACGACGATCTCTCGGTCGTCGGGAACGTGGCCAGGTTCGCGCCGGACGCCACCCCCAACCGGATCAGGGCCCGGCTCGCCCGGTTCCTGTTCCGGGGCGCGAAGGCCGACCAGAAGGCGGCCACGCTCTCCGGCGGCGAGCGGTTCAGGGCGGCGCTGGCCGCGCTGATGCTGGCCGAGCCCGCACCGCAGTTGCTGATGCTGGACGAGCCGACCAACAACCTCGACATGGCGAGCGTGCGGCAGCTGACGACCGCGCTGGAGGCGTACCAGGGGGCGCTGATCGTGGCCAGCCACGACCTGCCGTTCCTGGAGTCGATCGGCGTCACCCGCTGGCTGCTGCTGGACGGCGAGCTGACGGAGACGGACCCGGCGGAGATCGGATGACCGGGCGCGCCGCCGCGGGCGCGGGGGACGCGGCTGCGGGGGCCGGGGCGCGTCCCGGGACGGACACAGCCTGACAACAGGGCTTCTGTCGCGGTACGTGCGCATTGCATGATGGCGGACCGGGCCCGCGCCACGGGCACCCGGTCCGCCCTCCCGCCGTTACGGAGACCCTCTGGTGCCCAGCAAGAAGGCTCTCGTCCGCCGCCCCGGCCCGCGCCTCGCCGAGGGCCTCGTCACCCATGTCGAACGCCGGGCCGTCGACGTCGGCCTGGCCGTCGAGCAGTGGGAGGCGTACGTCGGGACGCTGCGCGCGCACGGCTGGGAGACCGTCGAGGTCGAGCCGGTGGACGACTGCCCCGACGCCGTCTTCGTCGAGGACACCGTGGTGATGTACCGGAACGTCGCGCTGATCACCCGGCCGGGCGCCGCGTCCCGGCGGCCGGAGACCCTCGGGGTGGAGGAGGCGGTGGCCGGGCTCGGCTGCTCGGTGCACTGGATCTGGGAACCGGCCACCCTGGAGGGCGGCGACGTCCTGAAGGTCGACGACACCCTGTACGTCGGGCGCGGCGGGCGGACGAACGCGGCCGGTGTGCAGCAGCTCAGGGCCGCGTTCGAGCCGCTGGGGGCGCGGGTGGTGACCGTGCCGGTGAGCACGGTGCTGCATCTGAAGTCGGCAGTGACGGCGCTGCCGGACGGTACGGTCGTCGGGCACCCGCCCGTGGTGGACCACCCGTCGCTCTTCCCGCGGTTCCTGCCCGTGCCCGAGGAGTCCGGCGGGCATGTGGTGCTGCTGGGGGACGGCAAGCTGCTGATGGCGGCGAGCGCGCCCAAGACGGCGGAGCTGCTCGCCGACCTCGGTCACGAGCCGGTCCTGGTCGACATCAGCGAGTTCGAGAAACTCGAAGGCTGTGTGACGTGCCTCTCGGTGCGGGTCCGGGAGCTGTACGCCTGACGGGTGGCCGCGTCACTCTTTCAGTCCCGGGACCTGCGGGTCCCGGGACTTTTCGCATGCCGCGGGACCCGGGCTGATCAGCGCTCTTTACAGCACACTTAACCTACGGCAACGTAACCTACGGTTTCGTAGCCTACGATTCCGTAGGTTGCCGGCACCGCTCGCCGGTGAACCCCGTTCCCTTGTTGTTGCGCGTCCCCCTGGAGTCTCCGTGACGATCACTTCTCCCCACCTCGGCAGCCCGGCCGGCTGGACCGACGCCCGGCTCCTGTACGCCCTGGAGGAAGTGGTCGAGAAGGAACTGAACCGGCACCTCGCGGTCACCAAGGACTGGATGCCGCACGACTACGTGCCGTGGAGCGACGGCCGCAACTTCCCGAAGTTCTTCGACGACGGCGAGGCGTGGAGCAAGGAGCAGTCGCCGGTCACCGACATCGGCAAGATCGCTCTGGTCGTCAACCTCCTCACGGAGGACAACCTGCCGAGCTACCACCACGAGATCGCCTCCCTCTTCGGACGCGACGGCGCCTGGGGCACCTGGGTGCACCGCTGGACGGCCGAGGAGGGCCGCCACGGCATAGTGATGCGCGACTACCTGCTCGCCACGCGCGCGGTGGACCCGGACAAGCTCGAAGAGTTCCGGATGGCCCACATGAGCGAGGGCTTCGAGTCCGACAACCGGCACTCGATGCTGCACTCGGTCGCCTACGTGGCGTTCCAGGAGCTGGCCACCCGCATCTCGCACCGCAACACCGGCCACCAGTCGGGCGACCCGGTCTGCGACCGCATGCTGGCCAGGATCGCGACGGACGAGAACCTGCACATGGTCTTCTACCGCAACCTCCTGAAGGCCGCCTTCGAGCTGGCCCCCGACCTGACCATGCAGGCCGTCCGCGACGTCGTCGTGCAGTTCCGGATGCCGGGACACGGCATGCCCGGCTTCGAGCGGGCCGCCGCGCAGATGGCGATCGGCGAGGTCTACAACCTGCGCATCCACCACGACGACGTGATCCAGCCGGTGCTGCGCTTCCTGAAGGTCATGGACATCGACGGGCTCGGCCCCGAGGGCGTCCAGGCGCAGGAGGAGCTCGGCCTGTACATGGGCGGCCTTGACGCCGAGGCGGCCAAGTTCGACGAGAAGCTCGCGGCGCGCAAGGCGCGGATGGCCGCCCGCGGCGCCTGACCCCGTCCCGCCCGCCCGACCCGTCCGGCACCCGCGGGCACGCACCGGTCTCCCGGTGTCCGCGCGGGTGCTCCGCCCCGCAGGCCGACGTGCCCGCGGGGCGGACGGCTGTCCGGGCCCGCCCGGCACCGAGGCGCGGGGCCGCCGGGGTGCCGGGGGCCGCCGGGGGTGCCGTCGGTCATCGGGGCGCCGGTGCCGCCGGAGTGCCGCTGGGCTCCGGGGCGCAGGGCCACCAGGAATGCCGTTGGGCTCCGGGGCCACCAGGAATGCCGTGGGCCTCCGTGGTGCCGGGGCCGCACGGGGGTCGCGCCGGGCGGAGCGTCGGCCGCGATGATCGGATTCAGCGTGAGGCGCGCCGGATCTCCAGCCTCTCCTTCTCCGACAGGCCGCCCCAGACCCCGAAGCGCTCGTCGTTGGCGAGGGCGTGGTCGAGGCAGGCGGGGCGCGTCTCGCACATGCCGCAGATGCGTTTGGCCTCGCGTACCGAGCTGCCCGGCTCGGGGAAGAAGAAGTCCGCTCCGGTCTGCGCGCAGAGTGCCTGTGCCTGCCATGCCGGTGCGGTCGGCGTCATCGTCTCCAGATGCATGCCCTCATCGTGTCGGGCGGTGCGAAACGTTCGATCAACACCGGATCAACGCCGACGTCCGGGCCCCCGGCCACCCGCATGGTGACGCCCGCAGGGACCCCGCGCACGGCGGCGCGCGGCGCTCGGGCCGCGCTTGTCAGTGGGCGGTGGAAGACTCGGGAGTGCACAGGACGGGACCTCTCGAAGGAGGGCGATCATGCTCACCACCCGTTTCGTCGACGGCGCTCCGAACTGGCTCGACGTCGCCACGACCGACCTCGACGGTGCCATTTCCTTCTACGGCGGTCTCTTCGGCTGGGAGTTCCGCTCCGCCGGGCCCGACGCCGGTGGTTACGGCTTCTTCCAGCAGAACGGGAAGACGGCGGCCGGGGGCATGGCCGCCCCCGACCAGATGCCGCCCGCCTGGACCGTCTACTTCCAGAGCGCGGACGCGCAGGCCACGGCCAAGGCGGCCGAGGGGGCGCGCGGCCGGGTCCTCACCCCGCCCATGGACGTGATGGGCCAGGGCCACATGGCCGTCCTCGCCGACCAGGCGGGCGTGCCGTTCGGGATCTGGCAGCCGGGTCAGATCAAGGGGATCGACGTGGCGAACGAACCGAACGCGCTGGCCTGGGTCGAGCTGTACACGCCGGACGTCGCGGCGGCCGCGGCCTTCTACGGCGCGGCGCTGGGTCTGGAGACGTCGGCGGTGCCGTTCCCCGGCTCCACCTACACCTGCGTCAACGCGGCGGGCGCCGGGGAGAACGCGATGTTCGGCGGCATCGTGCCGCTGGCCGACGATCCCGTGGAGGCGGCGGCGGGAGCGTACTGGCTGCCCTACTTCGAGGTCGCCGACACGGACGTCGTCGTCGCCGACACGCGCAACCTGGGCGGCACGGTCCGGGCCCCCGCGACCGACGTCCCGGGCGTCGGCCGGATGGCCAAACTGGCGGACCCGTACGGCGCCCGTTTCGCGGTGATCAGGAGCGAGCGCCCCGGCGGCTAGGGGCGCAGGTCAGCCGTCCAGGTGCTGAGGCGGTGCGGGGGCGCGGCCGGGCGTCGAGGGGGTCATGCGGTCCGGGGGGTTCGGCCGGGCATCGTGAGACGGGGTGAACGGCCGGGTCGGGCGCCGAGGGCTGCGTGTCCCCCGCGACTGCGGCTTGCGGCTGCGGTTACGACTCCGGCCCGCGACTGCGGCTGCGACTCCGGCCTGCGGCTGCGGTCACGCCGACGCGCGGCGGATCAACGTCGTCGGCAGGATCACGCCCGCCGGTGTCCCGGTGTCCGCCCCGTGCGCGGGCGTGGCGCGGTGGTCGAGGCGGCTGAGCAGCAGGCGGGCCATCAGCCTGCCCATCTCCTCGATGTCCTGGCGGACGGTGGTCAGCGGCGGGTCGGTCTGGTCGGCGACCGGCAGCATGTCGTCGAAGCCGATCACGGCCACGTCCTGCGGCACCCGCAGCCCGCGCTCGCGCAGCACCCGCAGGGCGCCCGCCGCGCTGAGGTCGTTGGCGGCGAACACGGCGTTCAGGTCGGGACGGCGGTCGAGCAGCTCCCGCATGGCCCGCTCGCCCCCGGCCGGGGTGAAGTCGCTCTCCTCGACCAGCCGGGGGTCGGCGTCGACGCGGACGTCGCGGAAGCCGTCGAGCCGGTCCGCCGCCGACGTCTGGTCCAGCGGCCCGGTGATGTGCGCGACCCGGGTGCGGCCGAGGCCGACCAGATGGCGCACGGCGGTGCGGGCGCCGTCGCGGTTGTCGCTGTCGACGTACATCACGCCACCGCCGCCGCCCGCACCCTCGCCCCTGTCGGCGGCGTCCGTGTCCCGCGCGGCCGGGTCCCGGTCGCCGTCCTCGCCGTCGCTCCAGTCCGGGCGGCCGCCGAACACCGTCGGCACCCCGGCCCGGCGGATCAGGCCGGGCAGCGGGTCGTCGAGGTGGAGCGAGAAGACGAGCGCGCCGTCGACGTGTCCGCCCGCGAGGTAGCGGCCGACCCGGGCGTGGTCGTCGCGGCCCTCGGTGAGCAGCAGCACGAGCTGGTTGTCGTGCGCGGTCAACTCCTTGCTGATGCCGCGCAGTTGCAGCGCGAAGAAGGGGTCGGCGAAGACTCTGGTCTCCGGTTCGGCGATGACCACGGCGACCGCGTCGTGGCGCCGGGTCACCAGGCTGCGGGCCGCCTGGTTGGGCACGTAGCCGAGTTCGTCCACTGCGCGCCGCACGCGTTCCACGAGCGGTTCCCGGACGCCGTCGCCGCCGTTCACCACGCGGGAGGCGGTGGCACGGGACACCCCGGCACGGGCGGCCACGGCCTCCAGAGTGGGGCGCGGCGCTGTGTCGGTCACTTCGGGGCTCCTCATCGGCGGGGTGCCGATCAGGATAACTCCGGCGAGTGCCGAGGTGAGGGCGCTCTCGGGTGGGTGCGGGGGCCGCGCGGGCGCCGGTCAGTGGTGGTGGGACCCGGCCGCCGGGTCCGGCCCGGCGGCCTCGCCGGCGCCGCTCGCGGCCTGCCCGTGGTGGGGTTCGTGGCCGGGGATGGTGCCGTCCGTCTTCTTCACCAGGAACAGCCCGACCATCCCCATGTCGGAGTGGCTCTGCACATGGCAGTGGTACATCCAGGCCCCGGCGCCGACGCCCTCCCCCGCGATCACCTGGAACCCGAAGGAGTCCGCCGGGCCGACGATCTTGTTGTCGATGACCTGGCTGGGGTCGTCCGGCCCGGTCAGGGTGCCGGTGCGGTTGTCGGCCCAGCGGTGACCGTGCAGATGGAAGGTGTGGTAGTACTCGCCGTGCGTGATCATGACGAACTCGACGCGGTCGCCGACGGTGGCCTCGAAGTCGGGTCCGGTGTGCGCGGGCCGGTTGTTGATCGTCATGTCGTTGAAGACGATCGTGTGGGTGCGGTCCGGCAGGACGTCGCCCTTGCGGCGGACGATCACCGGCCCGTAGAGGCCCTTGCGGATGCCGCCGGTGCCGTGCTCGGTGCCGACGACATGGTCGTGGTAGTGCCAGTACCCCGCGCTGCCCGACCGCCAGGTGCCGTCGGAGCGGCGGCCGGGCACATGGGTGCGCCAGGTGTAGACGCGGGTGCCGCCCGGTTCGACGTCGCTCCCGTTCATCTTCGTGCCGTCGCTGCTGATCTCGTAGTCGAGGCCGTGGACGTGCAGGCTGACGGGGATGTCCATGGTGTTCTCGAACTCGACGTGCAGGGTGTCGCCCTCGTTGAGTTCGATGAGCGGGCCGGGGACCGAGGCCCGGCCCTTCTCGAAGCCGTAGCCCAACTGCCCGTCGGCGAGCTTCTCGGCGTAGAGCCTGATGCGCCGCACCTCTCCGCCGGCCGGAGCGGTCCGTACCGGTCCCGCCGCGCGGGCGGCCTCCGGCGCGAAGGACAACGATGTCGCGACCGCCGCCCCGCCGAGCAGCACACGTCGGTTGAAGCCCCGTCTGTCCATGCGTAACTCCCCACACTGGTAAGGACTTTGCGCAGGCGTACCTGTGACGAACCTGTGCGACGGTACCGGCCACGCGGTCGTTTATCCACACTCAGGACAAAGTTCATGCCATCACGGTCATAGGTATTGGCGAACCGGGCAAAGCCGTCTAGCTTCCTTGGCGTTCGCTGTGACCGGGGAGGTGCCCATGCACTTACGAGGGTTGAGAACGAGGAGAGCCGGGCGACGACGGATCTGGGCGGCCACCGTGACGGCCGGGGTCGTGGCCGCGGGGCTGCTGTCGGGTCCGGCCGCGAGCGCGCGTCCCGCGCCGCTGCCGTCGTCGACAACGATGTCCATCAAGTCGCCGCCGGGCGGCGCGAACGTACGGGTGCTGATCTTCTACGGCTCCGCCGCGGCCGGCGAGGAGTCCCCGGTGGTGAACGCCGGGATCGAGGCCATCGAGCGGATCGGTCTGAGCGGGCCCGCCGAGCAGCGGTTCGACGTGGTCGCCACCGGCGACGCGGCCGTCTTCACGGACGCGACGCGGCTCGGACGCTTCAACGCGATCGTGTTCCTGACCGGCGGCGGGGACGTCCTGGACCCGGAGCAGGAGGCCGGTCTCGAGGCGTACATGGAGGCGGGCGGCGGGTTCCTCGGCGTCCACGACGCGGCGCGCGCGGAGCCGTACTCGGACTGGTTCACCGGTCTGATCGGCGCCCGGCCCACCGGGTCGAGCCCGACGGCGACGCAGCGCGCGGTCGTCGAGGTGGGCGACCGGCTGCATCCGGCGACCAAGGACCTGCCGGTGCAGTGGAAGCGCTCCGACGTGTGGCCGAACTGGGTCAAGAACCCGTCGGGCGACGTGCACACGGTGGCCCGGGTGCGGGAGTCGACGTACAGCCCGGGAGCGAGCGCCAACGGCGCCGACCACCCGGTGAGCTGGTGCCGCGACTACGACGGCGGGCGCTCCTTCTACACCGGGATGGGCGGCACGGTGTCGTCGTACGACGAGACCGACTTCCGGGCCCATCTGCGCGGCGCGCTGCTGTGGACCACCCGGCTGGTGCGGGCCGACTGCAAGGCCACCATCACCGGCAACTACACGGCGCGGCGGCTGACCGAGCCCAACCAGCCCGGCCGCAACGACCAGATCGGGGAACCGCACGGCCTGGTCACCGCGCCCGACGGGCGGGTCCTCTACATCGGCCGGGGCGGCGCCGACTCCTCGCAGCCGGTGGTCACCGACTGGAACGACCCGGACGTCGGCAAGGGCAAGGGCCAGGTCCACGTCTACGACCCGAAGACCGGGAAGGTCACCCTCGCGGGCGAGTTGAGCGTCTTCGGCAACAAGGGCGGCGGCGACGAGCTGGTCAAGGTCGAGGAGGGGCTGCTCGGCATCGAGCTCGACCCGCGCTTCGAGGAGAACGGCTGGGTGTACCTGCACTACACCCCGCACGCGGGTCTCGACCGGGACCGGAGGATCGCCGAACGGCGCGTCTCCCGCTTCACGCTGGACCGGGCCACCGGCAAGCTGGACCTGGGCAGCGAGAAGGTCGTGCTGAAGTGGCCTGTGCAGGTGCACAGTTGCTGCCACGCGGGCGGCGGGATGGCCTGGGACTCGAAGGGCAACCTGTACATCGCGACCGGTGACAACAACTCCAGCGGGTTCAGCGACGGTTACTCGGGCAACAACCCGGCGCCGAACTACAAGGGCGTCTCGTTCGCCGACGCGCGGCGCACCGCGGGCAACACAAACAACCTCAACGGGAAGATCCTGCGCGTCCATCCGGAGCCCGACGGCACGTACACCCTTCCGGCCGGGAACCTGTTCACGGGCCGGGAGACCGACGAGGGCGGCGGCAAGACCCGCGGCGAGATCTACGTGATGGGCGTGCGCAACCCCTCGCGCATCTTCGTGGACCGCACCACGGACGTCCTCTACGCGGGCTGGGTCGGACCGGACGCGGGAGCGCCGTCCACGACCTGGGGTCCGGCCAAGTACGACACGTTCGCCGTCATCACCAAAGCGGGCAACCGGGGTTGGCCGTACTGCATGGGCAACAAGCAGCCCTACCGGGACCGCAATCTGCCCGACCCGTCGAAGCCGCTCGGCTGGTACGACTGCGACCACCCGAAGAACGAGTCGCCCAACAACGACGGTCTGATGAACCTGCCGCCGGTGACGGGCAACAACATCTGGTACTCGCCCCAGGGCGGCGCGCCCGACTACCCGCGCGACGCGAAGGGCGTGCCCTCCTACAAGCAGGAGGAGGCCACCTATCTGCTGCCGTGGCTCAAGGGCGGCGGGCAGGCCGCGATGAACGGGCCGGTCTACCGGTACGACCCGGCGTCCACCAGCGCGTCCAAGTGGCCCGCGTACTGGGACGGCAAGTGGTTCGTCGGCGACTTCTACGACGCCGACCAGCCGCGCAACGCGGTGATCACCGATCCGAAGACGCAGGGCGACGGCGGGCTCCCGATCCACGCGGAGTCGCTGAAGAAGATCGTGCCGGTCGGCAACGACGGCATCAAGAACCTCATGGACTGGAAGTTCGGTCCCGACGGTTCCCTGTACGTCCTCGACTACGGGCGCGGCTTCTTCACCTCGGACGCCAAGTCGGCGCTGTGGCGCGTCACCTACCGGGGCGGCGAACCGACGCCGTCCGCCGCCCAGTTGGCGAGGGGAGGACAGTGATGAGGAGACACAGAGCCCTGACGGCGCTGCTGGCCGGGCTGTTGCTGGTGCTCGGTCTGCCGTCCGCGGCGGGCGCGCGGACCACCGACCGCGCGCAGCCGGCCGCCGCCCAGGTGCTGACCTGGACGGCGGGCGACGACATCACCGCCTACGGGTCGGCACCGGCGACGGCGGTCGCGGGCCAGGCCACGATCGTCTTCGAGAACAGCGCGGCGACCGGCAACACCAGCGGCATGCCGCACACGCTGACGTTCGCGACGACGGACCCGGAGTACAACGGTGACGTCCAGCTGAACATCCTGGCCAACCCGTTCGACGACCAGGGCGGCCGGCACACCGCCGAGGTCACCCTGACCCCGGGCCGGTACTTCTACCACTGCACGATCCCCGGCCACGGGCAGATGCAGGGCGTCCTGACGGTGACCGAACCGGGCGGCGAGGACACCACCGCGCCGGAGACCTCCGCCGAGGTGAAGGGCGTCCAGAACGCGCAGGGCCAGTACGTCGGTTCGGCGAGCGTGGAGATCACCGCGAGCGACCCGGGCGGCTCCGGCGTCGACCGCGTCGAGTACGCGCTGGGCGACGACGCCTGGCAGCCGTACACCACGCCCGTCCCGGTCGACCGGGTCGGGGACCACACGGTCCGCTACCGGGCCACCGACAAGGCGGGCAACGTCTCCGCGGAGAAGAGCGTCGCCTTCACCGTCGTCGCGCCGCCGTCCGACGACACCACGCCGCCGGAGACCTCGGCGACGGTGAGCGGGGAGCGGGACGCGGACGGCGCGTACCTGGACATGGCGACGGTCACCGTGTCGGCCTCCGACACCGGTTCCGGGGTCAACTCCGTGGAGTACGCGCTCGGTTCCGGTGCCTGGCAGCCGTACGGCGCGCCGGTGATGGTGCATCAGGTCGGCACCCACACCGTGCGCTACCGGGCCACCGACAAGGCGGGCAACGTCGCGGCGGAGAAGAGCGTGACCTTCACCGTCGTCGCGCCGCCCGCGCAGGACACCACCCCGCCGGTGACGGGCGTGACGGTGACCGGCACCCGCAACTCCGACGGCGCGTACGTCGGCGGCGCCAAGGTCACCGTGAGCGCCACCGACGAGGGCGGCTCGGGGGTCGCGGGCATCGCGTACTCGCTCGACGGCGGCCCCTATCTGGCCTACGGCGCTCCCGTCGTCGTCGACCGGGTCGGCCCGCACACCGTCGCCTACCGGGCGACCGACAAGGCGGGCAACACCTCCACCGCGCGCACCGTGAGCTTCACGGTGGTGGCGGGTGGCGGCGTGCCCGCGCCCAACTGCCCGGAGTTCGACGAACGGTTGACGGTGATCGTCGGCACGGTCGACTCCGGTGTGCCCAACCGGGTGACCGACAACCGGTGCCGGATCAACGAGTTGATCGAGGACGAGAAGGAGTGGACGTCGCACGCGCTGTTCCTCAAGCACGTGCGGACGGTCCTCGACGCGCTGCTCAAGGAGGGGGTGGTCGACCGTCGCGAGGTGACCGCCGTCCGGCAGGCGGCCCGGGAGTCCGGCATCGGTACGCCGGGCCAGAACGACGGCTACCGCACCCTCTTCGACGGCAGCGCGGCCTCCTTCGCCCGGTGGCAGCAGGTGGGCGGCGGCTCGTTCGCGCCGAACGGCGACGGGTCGATGACCAGCGGCACCACCAGGGACGGCCTGGGCATGCTGTGGTTCCCGGAGCGCAAGTACGGGGACTTCTCGCTGCGCCTCCAGTGGCGCGACGACGCCCCGGGCACCGGCAACGCCAACTCCGGTGTGTTCGTGCGGTTCCCGTACCCCCACGGGCATCCCGAGGAGTCCCGGCCCGAGTGGGCCGCCATCAAGTACGGGCACGAGGTGCAGGTGTTCGACCGGCCCGACGGCGACCTGTACAAGACCGGTTCGATCTACGGGTTCGACCGGGTGGGGCTCGCCGGGGCCGGTGTCACCCAGAAGGGGACCTGGAACGACTACGAGATCCGGGTGGTCGACCAGCACTACGAGGTGTTCCGCAACGGTGTGCTGATCAACGAGTTCGACAACACCGGCGGCCAGGAGTTCAGTCCGCCGCGCGATGACGACCCGGGCACCGACGGCCGCCGGTTCGCCTCCGGCTACCTCGGGCTCCAGGTGCACAGCACCTCGGACGTGGTGTCGTTCCGGGACGTCCGCGTCAAGGAACTGTAGGACACCGCGGGGCAGTTGCCCCGGGGCCGAGGGCCCGTCCGACGACGCTCCGCCGCCCCGCGGGCAGCGGCGGGAGTCGTCGGGCGGGCCCTACGCCTCGTCCTTCCTGGCCCGGCTCGGCTGTACCCGCTTGGGCTCCCCCGGCATCTTGGGGTACTCGGGCGGGTACGGCAGGTCGCCCAGTCCGTGGTCGTGCTCGTCGCGGCGGGCGAGGTCGAGCAGCGCTTCGAGCGAGAAGGCGTGGTCGTCCATGTCGGCGTGCACGTCGCCGAGTTCGGCGAAGCGCGGCGGCATCGTCGCGAGGTCGAAGTCGCGCGGGTGGGCGTCCCCGACCTCCGCCCAGCGCAGCGGTGCCGAGACCGGCGCGTGCGGACGCGGCCGCACCGAGTAGGCGGAGGCGATGGTGCGGTCCCGCGCGGTCTGGTTGTAGTCGACGAAGATGCGCTCGCCGCGCTCCTCCTTCCACCACTTGGTCGTCACCCGGTCCGGCATCCGGCGCTCCAGCTCCCGGGCCACGGCGATGGCCGCGCGGCGCACCTGGGTGAAGGTCCAGTTCGGCTCGATCGGCACGAAGACGTGCAGGCCCCGGCCGCCCGACGTCTTGGGCCAGCCGCGCAGTCCGCCGAACTCGTCGAGGACGGAACGGAGTTCGTGTGCGGCGCGGACGGCGTCGTCGTAGTCGGTGCCGGGCTGCGGGTCGAGGTCGATGCGCAGTTCGTCGGGGCGGTCGACGTCCGCGCGCCGGACCGGCCAGGGGTGGAAGGTGAGGGTGCCGAACTGGGCGGCCCACAGCACGGCCGCCTCCTCGGTGGGGCACATCTCGTCGGCGCTGCGCCCGCTGGGGAAGGTGATGTGGGCGGTGGGGATCCAGTCGGGCATGTTCTTCGGCGCCCGCTTCTGGAAGAAGTTCTCGCCGGTCACCCCCTCGGGATACCGCTCCAGGGTGGTGGGGCGGTCGCGCAGGGCGCGCAGGATGCCGGGGCCGACGGCGATGTAGTACCGGGCGAGGTCCAGCTTGGTGAATCCGCGCTCGGGGAAGAAGACCTTGCCGGGACTGGACAGCCGGACGGTGCGCCCGCCCGCTTCGAGTTCCACCGCTTCGCCCATGCGGCCACGGTAGGACCGGCGGCGGTGACGCGCATGTGCGGCAGCGCCAGCCCCGCGCCCCGCCCCCACCGGTGCTCGACAGGCAGCCGTCCCCGGCCGCTCCTAGAGTCGGTGTATGGATCTCCCGGTGATGCCGCCCGTGAAGCCGATGCTCGCCAAGTCGGTCGCGCGCATCCCGCCGGGCATGCAGTACGAGGCGAAGTGGGACGGGTTCCGGGCGATCGTGTTCCGCGACGGCGCCGACGTCGTCCTGGGCAGCCGCACCGGCAAGCCCCTGACCAGGTACTTCCCGGAGCTGGTGGCGGCCCTGCGGGAGCGGTTGCCGGAGCGCTGCGTGGTGGACGGGGAGATCGTGATCGCCCGGGAGGGGCGGCTCGACTTCGACGCGCTGACCGAGCGGATCCACCCGGCGGAGTCCCGGGTGCGGACGCTGGCCGAGCGCAACCCGTCGTCGTTCGTCGCCTTCGACCTGCTGGCCCTGGCCGACGAGTCGGTCCTTGACGTGGAGCTGGCCGACCGGCGGGCGCTGCTGGAAAGGGCGCTGGCGGGGGTCACGGCGCCGGTGCACCTGGCCCCGGCGACCACCGACGTCGACGTCGCGCACGAGTGGTTCGAGCGGTACGAGGGCGCCGGGCTCGACGGCGTCGTCGCCAAGCCGCTCACCCTGCCCTACCGCCAGGACCAGCGGGCCATGTACAAGATCAAGCACGAGCGCACCGCGGACGTCGTGGTGGCGGGGTACCGGCCGCACAAGAGCGGACCGGTGGTCGGCTCGCTGCTGCTCGGACTGCACGACGACCGGGGCGTCCTCCAGCACGTGGGCGTGTCGGCCGCGTTCACCATGGCCCGGCGCGCGGAACTGGTGGCGGAGCTCGAACCGCTGCGGATGGACGACGTCGGCGGGCATCCGTGGGCGGCCTGGTCCGAGGAGGCGGCGCACGAGTCGGCCCGGCTGCCCGGCGCCCCCAGCCGCTGGTCGGGCAAGAAGGACCTGTCCTGGGTGCCGCTCAGGCCGGAGCGGGTGGCCGAGGTGGCGTACGACCACCTGGAGAACGGCGCGCGGTTCCGGCACACCACCCGCTTCCGCCGCTGGCGCCCGGACCGCACCCCGGAGAGCTGCACCTACGCGCAGCTGGAGGAGCCGGTCCGCTACGACCTCGCGGAGATCCTGGGCACGGCGGAGTGACCCGCCCGCCGCGCTGAGGCGCCCCACCCGCCTCTCCCCCGCCCCGCCGCACCCCGTCACCTGGCCGCTCCGCCGTCCGCGCTGCCGCCGTCGCCCGCGGGCGACGGGAGGGGCGTCGTCCGTGCGGCGGTGTGCTCCTGCGCCGTCCGGGGGACTCGTCCACCCGTTCGGTCGTCTCCGCCGCGCCCTCCGGGGACGGCGGGGGTAGGGCCACCGATGAACTGATGAGCGCACAATCGAACGACACGGACTGGGTGGCAACGGTGGGCATGGGACACAGGGCGCGCGGACGGCACGCGACGACGACGGCGGCGCTGCTGGCCGCGACGGTGACGGTCACGCTGGCGGCGGGGTGCGCGGGCGGTCCGCGCACCCCGGTGGACGACGGCCGGGGCCGCCCGGTCGGCACACCGGCGCTCCCGTCGCCGAACACGCCGACCCCGCAGCGGCCCGCCACCGCGCCCGCGCCGCTCGCCGTGAAGATCGACAACGTGCGGGCGGCCCGCCCGCAGACCGGCCTGCGCGCCGCCGACGTCGTCTACGCCGAGCAGGTCGAGGGCGGTCTGAGCCGTCTGATGGCGGTCTTCGCGACCAAGCTGCCGAAGGTCGTCGGACCGGTGCGCAGCGCCCGCGAGTCGGATCTGGAGCTGCTGCGCCAGTACGACCGGCCGACGCTCGCCTTCTCGGGCGCGCAGCACAAGCTGCTGCCGCTGATCGGCCAGGCGCGGCTGCGGCCCGAGCAGCCCGGCAACGTGGAGGGCGCCTTCTTCCGCAACTCCGACAAGTCGGCCCCGCACAACCTCTACCTGCGTCCGGCCCGGCTGATGCCGACGGCGCCCACGTCGGCCGCGCTGACCAACGGCTTCCGGTTCGGCGCGGCGCCCGACGGGGGCACCCCGCAGACCACGCGGACGGTGCGTTACCCGTCCGCCTCGTTCACCTTCGACTGGTCGGCGGAGCGCGGCCGCTGGCTGGTGTCGACGGACGGTTCGCCGACCGTGACCAGCGACGGGCAGCGGGTCACCCCGGCCACGGTGGTCGTGCAGTACGTGAAGATGCGGTCGTCGCGGTTCCACGACTTCCTCGGCAACACCACGCCATACACCGAGACCGTGGGGTCGGGGACGGCGGACGTGCTGCGCGACGGGCGCGTCTACGGGGTGAAGTGGAAGCGGCCGAGGGCGGCGGACGGGACGGACTTCACGACGGCCGCCGGGCAGCCGGTGAACTTCGCCGACGGCCAGGTGTGGGTGGTGTTCGCGCGGGCGTCCTGACCGGGCTCAGCGCGGTGCGGCGAGGGGCTCCGCGGGGTTGCGGAGCCCCTCGGCCGCGTCCGCGACCCGGCGGATGAGGGCGAAGAACGTCTGCTGTTCGTCGGCGGAGAGCGGGGCCAGGAAGACCTGGTTCATCCGGGCGGTGCGCACGGCCAGCTTGCGGTGGACGCGCCGCCCGTCGTCCGTGAGGCGCAGCAGGAAGCGGCGGCCGTCCGCGGGGTCGCGCACCTTGCCGAGGAGTCCGCGGCGGTCGAGACGGCTGATCACCTCGGCGACGGTGGACCGGTCGAGCCCCACCCGCTCCCCCACGGTCCGCTGGTCGAGGCCGGGTTCGGCGACCAGGGCGTTGAGGACGGCGAACTGCGGCGAGGTGGTCTCCTCCGAGACCATCGTGTTCCACAGCAGGTAGTGCGCCTGCTGGAGCCGCCGGGCCAGGTGCCCGGGGTGGGTGGTGAGGTCCACCGCGGCCATGGTGTGCTCCCGAGGTCGTGGACGGCGGCGCGGCGGCGCGGGGGCGGCGGCGCACCGGGGAGGTCGCGGGTGGAACGCGCCGGGGTCGCGTGGGCGCGTTCGTCGCCGCGTTTCGTCTAGCTGCATTTCGTCGGTGCACGGAACGATACCCGGCCACCGGCGGGCTGTCTGCGGCCTGCGAGCGCTTGGAACCCTTGTCGGTACGCGACCTTGACGGCCGCACCGTCCGGTGGCAGCGTGAAAGAAACTTCACCGAAATGCTCAGTGCCCTGACGGTCTGGGGCCTGGTCCGGGACGAGAGGGGCCTTCGCGGATGGACAAGGTGGTGGCCACGGCCGGTGCGGCGGTGGCCGACGTGCCCGAGGGCGCGTCCCTCGCGGTGGGCGGATTCGGGCTGAGCGGGGTGCCGAACGTCCTGATCGAGGCGCTGCACGCACGGGGCGTCGGCGGACTCTCGGTGGTGTCGAACAACTGCGGGGCGATGGAGTCCGGCCTCGCGGTGCTGCTGGCGGCCGGACGGATCGCCCGGGTCACGGGGTCCTACATCGGGGCGAACAAGGAGTTCGCGCGCCAGTACCTGGCCGGTGAGCTGGAGGTGGAGCTGATCCCGCAGGGCACGCTGGCCGAGCGGCTGCGGGCGGGCGGCGCGGGCATCCCCGCCTTCTACACCCCGGCGGGCGTGGGCACCCAGGTCGCCGACGGCGGGCTGCCGTGGCGCTACGACGGGTCGGGCGGGGTCGCGCTCGCCTCGCCGCCGAAGGAGGTCCGGGCGTTCGACGGCACGGAGTACGTCCTGGAGCGCTCCATCCGCACCGACTTCGCGCTGGTGCGGGCGGCCCGCGGGGACCGGCACGGCAACCTCGTCTTCAACAGGTCCACCCGCAACTTCAACCCGCTCGCGGCGATGGCGGGACGGGTGACGATCGCCGAGGTCGAGGAGCTGGTGGAGCCCGGCGCGATCGACCCGGACGCCGTCCATCTGCCGGGCGTCTTCGTGCAGCGGGTGGTGGCCCTGACCCCGGAGCAGGCCGCCGACAAGCGGATCGAGCGGCGGACGGTGAGCGGCTGATGGCCTGGACGCGGCAGGAGATGGCGGCCCGCGCGGCCCGCGAACTCAGCGACGGGCAGTACGTCAACCTCGGCATCGGCCTGCCGACGCTGATCCCCAACCATCTGCCGCCCGGCGTGGAGGTGGTCCTGGAGTCGGAGAACGGCATCCTGGGCACCGGCCCCTACCCGACCGAGGACCAGGTCGACCCGGATCTGATCAACGCGGGCAAGGAGACCGTCACGGTGCTGCCGGGGGCGTCCTTCTTCGACTCCGCGCTCTCCTTCTCGATGATCAGGGGCGGGCACATCGACGTGGCGGTGCTCGGCGCCATGCAGGTCTCCGCCCGCGGCGACCTGGCGAACTGGGCGGTCCCGGGGAAGCTGGTGACCGGCATCGGCGGGGCGATGGACCTGGTGCACGGGGCCCGCACCGTCATCGTGGTGATGACCCATACCACCAGGGACGGCGCGCCGAAGATCCTGGCCGAGTGCGCGCTGCCGCTGACCGGCAGGGCGTGCGTGGACCGGATCATCACCGACCTGGGCGTCCTGGACGTCACCCCGGACGGCCTGGTCCTGGTGGAGACCGCGCCCGGCGTCACCACCGACGAGATCGCGTCCGCGACGGCCGCCCCGCTCCGCGTCACCGGACCGCCGCCGCCGTGAGGTCCGCCATGGAACGGCTGGACAATGCGGTGCGAACGGCCGTCGCCGTGCGGAACGCCGTGGATGGGCGGGCCGACGGCCGTCCGAAGCGGCCCGAACGGTGGCCGCCGTACGGATCGCCGGCGTCGCCCGATCCGCTCCCGTCGGCGGCCGGTCCTGCCGCGCCCGCCGCGTGCCGTGCCCAGGAACCGGAAGGAAGCCATGCCCCTCACCCAGCAGGACATCGACGCCGAGATCGCGGCCGAGCACGCCGCCTACGCGCGGCGCGTCGCCGACGGCGCCCCGGTCGAGCACCATCCGCGCCGCGACTACGCCCCCTACCGCTCGTCCGCGCTGCGCCATCCGCGGCAGCCGCCGGTCACCATCGACGTGCGGCGGGACCCGGAGCTGGTGGAGCTGCGCTCGCCCGCGTTCGGCGAACGGGACCTCTCCGCGGTCGACGACGACCTCACCCGGCACCACCACGGCGAGCCCATCGGCGAGCGCATCACCGTCTCGGGCCGCCTCCTCGACCGTCAAGGACGTCCCGTCCGGGGCCAGTTGGTGGAGATCTGGCAGGCCAACGCGGCGGGCCGGTACGCCCACCGGCGCGAGCAGCACGACGCGCCCCTCGACCCGAACTTCACCGGGGTCGGCCGCACCCTCACCGGCCCCGACGGCTCGTACCGCTTCACGACCGTGCGGCCCGGTCCCTACCCGTGGCGCAACCACGTGGGCGCGTGGCGGCCCGCGCACATCCACTTCTCGCTGTTCGGCCCGGCGTTCACGCAGCGGCTCGTGACGCAGATGTACTTCCCGAACGACCCGCTGTTCCGCTACGACCCGATCCTCCAGTCGGTCACCGACGACGCGGCGAGGCAGCGGCTGGTCGCGGTGTACGACCACGGCCTCTCGGTACCGGAGTTCTCGCTCGGCTACCGGTGGGACATCGTGCTGGACGGCCCGGACGCCACCTGGATCGAGGAAGGACGCTGATCCGCATGACGACGACCGACCCCGGCGGCCCGGGGACCGCGCTGCCCACGCCGTCGCACACCGTGGGGCCGTTCTACGGGTACGCGCTGCCGTTCCCCGGCGGCGGTGACATCGCGCCCCTCGGCCACCCGGACACCCTCACCCTGCGCGGGTACGTGTACGACGGCGCGGGCGACCCGCTGCCCGACGCCTTCCTCGAACTCTGGGGGCCCGACCCCGCGGGCAACGTGCCGGACGTCGACGGCTCCCTGCGGCGCGACCAGGCGACCGGCGGCCATCTGGGGCGCAACGGCGTGGAGTTCACCGGCTGGGGCCGGGTCCAGACCGACGCCGACGGCCACTGGTACGCGCGGACGCTGCGGCCCGGGGCGCGCGGGCGCAGCGCGCCGTACGTGAGCGTGTGCGTGTTCGCGCGGGGGCTGCTCACGCACCTGTTCACCCGGATCTACCTGCCGGACGACGAGGCCGCGCTCGCCGCCGACCCGCTGCTGTCGCGGCTGCCGGACGCGCGGCGCGACACGCTGGTCGCGGCCCGGGAGAGGGACGGCGTCTACCGTTTCGACATCCGCCTTCAGGGCGAAGGCGAGACGGTCTTCCTGGAGTTCGCATGAGCGCTGACCCGTCAGGTCCCGGCCTGCTCGCCCCCGGCCTGGCCGGATCCCCCGTCGCGGCGGCGACCGGCGACACCGCGCAGCTCCAGGCGCTGCTGGACGCGGAGGCCGCCCTGACCCGGGCGCAGGCCGCGCTGGGTCTCGCCCCGGCCGAGGCCGCGGCGGCGGTGACCGGGGCGGCCGACGCCGGACGGTTCGACGCCGCCTCGCTCGCCCTGCGCGCGCGGGCCGCGGGCAACCCGGTGGTCCCGCTGGTGGCGGACCTGACGGAGGCGGTCGGCCCGGAGTCGGGTCCGTACGTGCACCGGGGCGCCACCAGCCAGGACATCATGGACACGGCGACGATGCTGGTCGCCGTCCGCGCCCTCGGCCCGGTCCTGGCCGACCTCGGCCGCGTCGAGCGGGCGCTCGCCCGGCTGGCCGCGGCGCACCGGGACACGCCCATGCCGGGCCGGACGCTCACCCAGCACGCCGTCCCGACGACGTTCGGGCTCAAGGCGGCCGGGTGGCGGTCCCTGGTGCTCGACGCCCGCGACCGGGTCACCGCGGTCCGGGACGCGCTGCCCGCGCAACTCGGCGGCGCGGCAGGCACGTTGGCCGCGTTCGAGGCGTACGGCGCCGAGGACCCGCCGGCGCTGACGGCCGCCTTCGCGCGGGAGACGGGGCTGCGGGAGCCCGCGCTGCCCTGGCACACCCTGCGCACGCCGGTCGCCGACCTCGCCGGGGCGCTCGCCTTCACGGCCGGGGCGCTGGGGAAGACGGCCGCCGACGTGCTCACCCTCACCAGGACGGAGATCGGCGAGGTCGCCGAGGGCGGCGGTGGCACCTCCTCGGCCATGCCGCACAAGGCGAACCCGGTCGGGTCCACCCTGGTCCTGGCCGCCGCCCGGCGGGCCCCGCAGCTCGCGGCGACGCTGTACGGCGCGCTGGTCGCCGAGGACGAGCGTCCGGCCGGTGCCTGGCACGCCGAGTGGGAGCCGCTGCGCGATCTGCTGCGGCTGGTCGGCGGGGCGGCCGGGTGCGCGGCCGACCTCACCGAGAACCTCCGGGTGGACGCGGACGCCATGCGCGAACACCTCTTCCTCACCCACGGGTTGATCGTGTCGGAGCGGCTCTCCGCCTTCCTCGCCCCGCTCCTGGGCCGGGCCCGCGCCAGGGCGCTGCTGTCGGAACTCGCCGCCCGCACCCGTACCGAGGGCCGCTCGCTGACCGACCTGCTGGCCGAACAACCGGAGTTGTCCGGCGTCGATCTCACCGAGGTCACCGACCCCGCCCGCGCCACCGGCGCCGCCGGGACCCTCACCGACCGTGCCCTGGAGCGACGTTGACCGGGAACCTGCTCGCCCACCGGGACGAGGGCGCCGCCGGGGCGCCCCCGCTGCTGCTCGGCCCCTCGCTGGGCACCTCGTCCGCCCTCTGGGACCGGGTGGCGCCCGAACTGTCGGTCACCCACCGGGTGGTGCGCTGGGACCTGCCGGGCCACGGCGGCTCCCCGGCCGGTCTGATCGGACCCGGCGCCACCGTCGCCGACCTCGCGGACCTGGTGCTCGCGCTCGCCGACGCGCTCGGCGTCGAGCGGTTCGGGTACGCGGGCGTCTCCCTCGGCGGCGCGGTGGGCCTGCACCTCGCGGTCCACCACCCCGGACGGCTGACCTCCCTCACCGCGATCTGCTCCTCCGCGCACTTCGGCGGCGAGGCCCCCTGGCGGGAGCGGGCCGAGCAGGTCAGGCGGGAGGGGCTCGGACGGCTGGTGGAGAGCGCGCAAGCCCGTTGGTTCGCCGGTGACTTCACCGTGCCCGGCCTGCTGCGGGACCACGCGGCGGCCGACCCGGCCGGGTACGCGGCCTGCTGCGACGCGCTCGCCGCCTTCGACCTGCGCGACCGGCTGGACACCGTGCGGACGCCGACCCTGCTGATCGCCGGACGCGAGGACCCCGCGACCCCGCCCGCGCACCTGCGGGAGATCGCCGACGCCGTGCCGGGCGCGGCCCTGGTGGAGATCCCGGGCGCCTCACACCTGGCGCCCGCGCAGTGCCCGGAGGCCGTCGTCGCCGCCCTGCGCGGCCACCTCGACGGGGTGGCCGGGCTCGGCACGCGGGTCAGGCGCGAGGTGCTCGGGGACGAGCGCGTGGACCGGGCGCGGGCCCGGCAGACGCCGTTCACCGCCCGCTTCCAGGACTTCATCTCCCGCTACGCCTGGGGCGAGATCTGGACCGACCCGACGCTGAGCCGCCGCGAGCGCAGCATGATCACGCTGACCGCCCTGGTCGCGCACGGCCACCACGACGAACTGGTCCTGCACGTACGGGCCGCGCTGCGCAACGGCCTCACGCCCGAGGAGATCGGCGCCGTCCTGCTCCAGACGGCCGTGTACTGCGGCGTCCCGGCGGCCAACGCGGCGTTCGCGACGGCCCAGCGGGTACTGGCCGAGGAACTGCGGGAGGACGACGGCGGGTGAGCCGGGGGCGGGGTGCCCGCGGTGCCGGAGGGTCGGGTCCGGGTCTGTCGGCCGCCCGTGTTGCCGGAGGGTCGGGTCCCGGTCCGTCGGCCGCCTGCGGTACCGGACGGTCGGCTCCCGGCCCATCAGCCACCAGCGGTACTGGACGGTCGGGTCCCGGACCGTCCGCCGCCGGCCACGCCGGACGGTCGGGTCCCGGTCCGTCGGTCGCCCGCCGCCCAGGACGCGCCACTCACCGGTCCGCCCTCCGGTGTCAGTCGGTCGGCTCCGTGTCCTCCAGGAGGCGGCGGGCCTGGGCGACCAGGCCGTCCGCGCCGCAGGAGCGGGCCAGGGTGAGGGCGCGGTTGATCTCGGCGACCGAGCGGGAGGCGATGCCGTACTCCAGGCGGGCCGCCGCGTGCTCGTACTGGCACGGTGACGATTCGAGGTAGGTGGCCGCCTGCGCGGCGAGCCGCACCGCGCGGGGTCCGGTCTCCAGGGCGGCGGCGCAGCGCAGTGCCTCGCCGATGGCGGTGTCCGTGCCGAACCGCTCGGCCCTGGCGCGCAGTTCGGTGGTGAGCCGGGCGGCGCGGACCGGGTCCACGGTGGCCAGCGCCTTGGCGAGGTCGGCGGCCCAGGGCACCAGCACCGGGTTGTGGTGACCGCGGGCGGTGGCCGCCTTCTCCGCCGCCTCCAGTTCGTTGACGGCCTCCTGGGTCCTGCCGACGGCGAGCAGCAGGCGGCCGCGGACCGAACGCGGGTCGGGCAGCACGATCGTCGACGGGTAGGGCGGGGCGAAGCCGTACCGTTCGGCGACCGTCCACGCCTCCTCGACGTGGCCGCGCGCCAGCAGGACGTCGACCAGGTTGCACGTCGCCGACCAGTACAACGGCAGTCCGCGACCGACGCGTTCGGCGAGCCGCAGGGATTCGCGCAGCGACGCCTCGGCCTCCCTGAGCCTGCCCCGCCTGCGGTGGCCGAGGCCCAGATAGGCGTGGGCCAGGGCGAGATGGCCGCCGCTCCAGCCCGCGGACTCGTAGGAGCGCAGGCTCTCGTTGAAGAGGGCCTCGGCGCGGTCGAGCCGGTCGGTGTAGGCGTAGGAGCTGGCGAGCATCATCAGCAGCTCGATGCCCCACTCGGTGTCGATCTAGCCGAGGCCGGGCGCGAGGCGGCCGTTGACGAGGGAGCGGTCGCAGAGTTCGACGACCTCCTCGGCGTTCTCGCCGTGGGTCATGGCGTCGAAGCCGCGCAGGATGAGCAGGGCGCGCTCGGAGTTGTCCCGTCCGGTGCAGGTGTCGGCGAGCCGGGCGAGCCGTTCGGAGCGGCCCGGGGTGCTGTTGTCGCCCGCGAACAGGCCCTCCCACATGAACTGCACGGCCTGGAGCCGCATCCGGTACGGGCCCTCCCCGTGCCGGGCGGCCTCCGCCTCGACGGTGTGCACGGCCTCGTCCAACTGGTCGTTGTGCAGCAGCGCCTGGGAGAGGCGGACCACGGCGTCGACCCGGGTCTCGGTGTCGAGGCCCGGCATGGCGAGCGCGGTCTGGAGGTGGCCGATGGTCCTGGCGGGCGCGGTGAGCAGGGTGGCGCAGCCGAGTTCGAACAGGACGAGGGCGTGCACCTCGTCGCGCGGCGGTTCCCGCAGGGCGCGTTCCAGGCAGCGCCTGGCGGCGTCCGGGGCGCCGACGGCGAGGTGTTCGCGGGCGGCCTCGCGGAGCTGCTCGACGAGTTCCTCGTCGTCGTCCGGGTGCACCTGGAGGAGGTGGCGGGAGGCCATCGCGGCGCCGAGCCCCGACTCGGTGACGACCTGGGCGGCGATGCCGTGCATCGCGGTGCGCAGGGCGTCCGGTATGGAGTTGTAGACGGCGCTGGCGATCAGCGGGTGCACGAACTCCAGTTCGCTGCCGACGGGTTGCTGGCTGGATTCGCTGACCTCGGTCAGGATGCGCGCGTTGCGCAGGAGTTCGGCGCAGCGCACGGCGGTCTCGTCGTCCAGGGTGGCGAGTTTGGCCACGAGGTCGACGGAGATGCCGTGGCCGAGGATGGCGGCGGCCCAGGCGAACCGGGTCGCGTCGATGCCGAGTTCCTCCAGGCGGGCGACGAGTCCGCCGCCGCGGGCCGCGCGGTTGAGGGCGCGCAGTTCGCAGGCGGAGCTCTCGGTCGGCTGCAACTCGCTCTCGCTGACCCGCGCCAGGAGTTCGACGGTGTCGTACGGGTTGCCGCCGGTGACGGCCCAGACCTCGCGGCAGAACGGCGCGTCGGCGTGGTCGCCCAGGGTGGCGCGGGTGAGTCCGGCGGTGGCGGCCGGGGTGAGGGCGCTCAGGACGGCGGTCGGAGCGTCCGCGGCGGCGGCGACGGAGTCGAGGTAGCGGGCGCCGTCGCCGCTGATCTCGCCGGGGCGGCGGGCGACCACGACCAGTACGGAGACGTCCTCCAGGCGCTCGCAGAACGCGGCGAGCCAGCGCAGCGTCTCCTCGTCGGCCCACTGCGCGTCGTCGATGAGCAGGACCAGCGGCCAGTCGCGCCGGGCGAGCCTGCGGACGGCGGCGACCAGGCCGTCGCAGACGCCCTGCGGGTCGGCCTGCCGGTCGCCGGGCTCGGCAATGCCGAGGGCGGGTCCCGCGATGTCGTACCAGTCGCCGAAGTACTCGCGGGCCTCCTCGGGCAGCAGCGAGACCAGCGCGGGCTGGAGCAGTTGGCGGACGACGTTGAACGGCACGGACCTGAGCGTCTCGCCGCCGCGGGCCGACCAGACCATGCAGCCCTGTCGTTCGGCCAGTCGGCGGACCTCGCCGAGGAGGGCGGTCTTGCCGATGCCCGCCTCACCGCGGATCAGCAGAAGACTGCCGGAGGTGGACTTGTCGGCGCACAGGTTCTCGATGGCCTGTACGACGGCGGCGACCTCCTCGTCGCGCTCCCACAGGGAGGCCGAGGCTGCCTCCGTGGGCCGTACCTCCGTCATCCCGTCACCTCCCGAAGTCGCCCGTTCGACGTACAGACCTTGAGCGTAGCCGCATGAATGCCGAAGTGGTGCCTGGTCCGGGTACCTGTTGCCGTGACGGGTGACGACGGTGTAGAGGCGGTCGGCGCCCGTGCCGACGGGCCGCCCGGCCGTGGGTGACACACCGTCAGGAGGTCCTGGTATGGCGTTGATTTCCGGACAGCGCGGGAGCGCGCGACGGTCCGGGGCGGTGCGGGCGCTGGCCGCGGGTTCGGTGGGCAACTTCGTCGAGTGGTACGAGTTCGGCGTCTACGGCTCCTTCGCGACGGTGATCGCGGAGCGCTTCTTCACGCCGGACGGCGGGAGCGCCGCGGAGGCGCTGGTGCGCACCTACGCGTCGTTCGGGCTCGCGTTCTTCTTCCGGCCGGTCGGGGCGGCCCTGTTCGGTCGTCTTGGCGACCGGATCGGCCGCCGCCCGGTGCTGATCCTGGTGATCTCGCTGATGACGGCGGCGACGGCGCTGATCGGCGTGCTGCCGACCTACGCGACGGCCGGAGCGGCGGCGCCGTGGCTGCTCACCTTCCTGCGGATCGTCCAAGGGCTCAGCGCCGGGGGCGAGTTCGGCGGCGCGGTGGCGGTGATGACGGAGTTCGCACCGCCCGGACGGCGCGGTCTGTACGGGTCGTGGCAGTCGTTCACCGTGGCGCTCGGGCTGCTCGCGGGCGCGGGGGTGGCGGCGCTGCTGGCCACGACCCTCACCCCGGCCCAACTCGGCGACTGGGGCTGGCGGGTGCCGTTCCTGCTGGCGCTGCCGGCGGGGTCGGCGGCGCTCCTGCTGCGGCTGCGGCTCGACGAGACCCCGGCCTTCAGGAAGGAGGCGGCGCTGACGAGGCCGTCGCGGCGGGCGCTGGCGGGCGCGATCGCGCTGGGCGCCGGGCGGGTCATGGGCTGGGCGGCGGCCGGGTACACCTTCCTCGTCGTGCTGCCCGGGTACCTCCAGGGCACGCTGGGCGCGAGCTTCCGCGCGGCGCTGCTCGCGACGGTCCTGGCCAACCTGGGGTTCGCGGCGGCGATCGTCCCCGCCGGGGCGCTCAGCGACCGGTTCGGGCGCAGGCCGGTGATGCTGACGGGCGCGCTCGGGGTGGTGGTCCTGGCCCTGCCGCTGCTGCGCCTCCTCCAGGACGACGGGACCCCGGCGGCGGTCAGGGGCGCGGCGGTGTGCGCGGCGGGCGCGGTGGTCGGCCTGATGGCGGGTCCCGGGCCCGCGATGCTGGCGGAACTCTTCCCGACCACCGTGCGCCACACCGGGCTCGGGCTCGCCTACGCCCTGTCGAACGCGGTCTTCTCGGGCTGCGCGGGCCTCGTCATCACGGAGGCGGTCCGCCGGACCGGGGACCCGGACATCCCGGCGTACTACGCGGCGGCGGCCTGCGCGGTGAGCGCGCTGGCCCTGCTCAAGCCTGGTGCAGGGAAGTCGAGTTGAGGAGGCGGACATGGAGTCGCGCAGGACGGTGGCCGAGGGACGGAAGGGCGGGGCGGGCGGGTGCGGGTGATCGGTCTGATGTCCGGGACGTCCTGTGACGGTGTCGACGCGGCGGCGGCCGACCTCGAACTGGTCGGGGACAGCCTGCTGCTGGAGCCGCTGGGCGCGTGGAGCGAGCCGTACGGGGACGAGGTGCGCACGTCGCTGGCCGCGGCGCTGCCGCCGGGGGCGGTCCCGCTGGGCCGGGTGTGCGCGCTCGACACGCTGATCGGGCAGGCGTTCGCGGCCGCCGCCGTCCGCGCCGACCGGGAACTGTGCGCGTCCGGGGCCGAGTTGGTGGCCTCGCACGGGCAGACGGTGTTCCACTGGGTGGAGTCGGGGCGGGTGCGCGGCACGCTCCAGCTCGGGCAGCCCGCCTGGATCGCCGAGGCGACCGGGCTGCCGGTGGTCGCCGACTTCCGGCCCCGGGACGTCGCGGCGGGCGGCCAGGGCGCCCCGCTGGTGAGCCTCGTCGACCGGCTGTGGCTGCGCGGGCGTCCCGGTGTCCCCGTCGCCCTCAACATCGGCGGGATCGCCAACCTGACCGCCCCGGACGGCACGGCCTTCGACACCGGGCCGGGGTGCGCGCTGACGGACGCGGCCGCGCGGCACTTCAGCGGTGGACGGGACGGCTGTGACGCGGAGGGCGCGCTGGCCGCCCGCGGCCGGGTCGACCCGGTGCTGCTGGAACGGCTGCTGGCGGAGCCCTACTACCGGCTCCCGGCGCCGCGGACGACCGGCAAGGAGCTGTTCCACCCGGGCTATCTGCGCGCGGCGCTCGCCGGTCACGGGGCGCTGCCGCCCGAGGACGTCCTCGCCACCCTCACCCGGCTGACGGCGGTGACGGTCGCGGACGCGGTCCTGGGCCTGCGGGCCACCGAGGTGATCGCGTCCGGCGGCGGCACCCGCAACCCCGTCCTCATGAGGGAGTTGGCGGGACTGCTGCCGGGGGTCGCCCTGCGCTCCTCGGACGAGCTGGGGCTCCCGTCCGACGCGAAGGAGGCGTACGCGTTCGCCGTCCTCGGCTTCCTGACCGCGCACGGCCTGCCGGGCACGGACCCGGCGAGCACCGGGGCACGCCACCCGAGCGTGCTGGGGTCGCTGACCCCGGGGCGGGACGGCCTGCGGCTGCCGCCCCGCCCCGAACGGGCGCCGGTACGGCTGGTGGTGGGAGGGGGCGCGAAGGCGGGACGCGACGGCGACCGCTCCTGAACCGACCGGCGCCCCGGCCGGGGACGGCGGGGTGGCCCCGGGGTCGGGTAGCGGGCGTGCGGTCAGGACCCCGGGGTCGGGTCGGCCGGGGCCGCACGCGAGGCTTCGATGCCGGATGCCAGATGCCGGATGCCGAAAGCGCGAAGCCGGATACGCGATGCCGGATGCGAGGTGCCTGATGTGAGGTGCCGGATACGAGATGCCTGATGCGAGGTGCCGGATGTCGGTCAGGGGGCGGGCGGGCCGGGGCGGAGGCGTTCGTGGAGGGCGCGCACGATCTCGTCCCTGGTGCCGTCGGGCACCCGGAGGTGTTGCGGCTGCCTCAGCAGCCCGAAGACGCGGGGGCCGCGCAGCTCCGCGGGCAGGTCCGCCGTCCGGGGCACCACGTGGAAGTGGACATGGGCGAACCCCTCGGCCTCGGCGAACTGCGCGACGTAGGTGGCGAGGGGCCGCGGACGGGAGCCACGGGCCGGGCCCGCGGGCGGCACGGGTGGCCGACCCGGGGGGGGCTCTCATCCCCCTTTCACAGACGCCTCATACGGTGGGGCCATGACGCAGGAGACTCCTCCCGGGTGGTATCCCGACCCCGGGCAGACGGATGACGGTCCCGCCGCCGAGCGCTGGTGGGACGGCAGGGCGTGGACGGAGCGGACCCGTCCGGCGGGTTCGGCCGCCGCATGGGGTCCCCCCGCGCAGGCGCAGGGCAAGGGCGAGGACCCGGCGGTCCCCTCCCCGGCCGACGGACCGCCGCCGGGTGACCGTCCGGCGACCGGACAGGGCACGGCCGCGGACCCGGCGGGCGGCGCCCCGGCGGCCGGACACGGCGCGTACGGCAATCCGGCCGACGGGTACCCGGCCGGTCCCCAACAGCCGCCGGGACAGGGCGCGTACGGGTATCCGGCGGCCGGGCAGGGCGCGTACGGGAACCCGGCGCCCGGACCCGGCGCGTACGGGGCTCCGGCGGGCGCGCAGGGTGCCTACGGGTACCCCTCGGGACACCCGGGCTACCCCGCGTACCCGGCGCAGCCGCCGGCCGCGCCCCGGCGCGGGCTGCGGACCGGGATCGCCGTCGGCGCCGCCGTGGTGGTGCTGGCCTGCATAGGCGTGGGGGTGTACGCGCTGACCGACGGCAACGGCTCGGGCGGCGACACCTCCTCCTCGCGGCCCGGCTCCGGCGGGCAGGGCGGCAGGCCCGGTGGACCGGAGGGCGGGCAGGGCGGCCCGTTCGGCGGTGACGGGGGCGCCGGTGGCGGCTCCGGTTCGGGCGGCGGGGACGGCGAGTCGCCCGTGCCCGGCCAGTCCGAGGCGCCGAAGATCGAGAGCGGCTCGGTGACCGACGCCGTCAGCGGCATCAGCATCCCGATCCCGGACGGCTGGTACGGGCAGCAGCTGAGCGTGGGCGCGCAGGTCAGCTCCAACGACACCTACAAGTGTCCCGGCGACACCTCCAAGTCCTGCACCAAGGGCGGCGCCTACTCCGCGCCCGCGCAGGCGCTGGGCACCGACGGCTCGACGGCCGAGGAGGTCGCCAAGGCCGACATCGCGGGCAACGCCGAGGACTCCTACGGCGGCAAGACGTACGGCGCGATCACCTCGCACGACGTCCTCGCGTCGAAGGCCGTCACGGTCGCCGGGCAGAAGGGGTACCTGGTCCGCTGGAAGGCCGTCACCAGCAAGGGCGACGACGGCTTCGTCCAGTCGCTGGCCTTCCCCGCGCCGTCGAACCCGCGGCTGATCGTGGTGGTGCGGTTCGGTGTCGACGCGAGCGAGAAGCAGAGCGTGATCGACGAGATCACCAAGGGCATCAAGGTGTCCTCGGGCGGCGGCGACGGCAAGACCGTCTGAGCCCCTTCGCGCGCCCCGCACGGCAGTCGGCCGGGCGGGGCGCCCCTCCGCTCAAGGGGAGCCCCACCCGGCCGGTGGGTGCGCGCCGCCCCCGTCCCCACGGTGCGGCGCGGCCGGGCCTCCGTCCAGTCATCCCGTGGACGGCGACCCGGGTCTTCAGGTGAGGCCGAGCGCCGGGAGCACGGCGGCCTCCACGAAGCGGACCAGGTACTCCGGATCGGCGTACTCGCCCTCCAGGACCGGCCTGACCCGCAGGACTCCGAACATCTGCGCGGGGACGTACTCCAGCGCCGGATGGTCGGCGGCCACCTCGCCGCGCTCCACGCCGCGCCGCAGGATCTCCCTGAGCGCCGCGATCTCCGGGTCGACGAGGGCCTCGCGCAGCGCCTGCTGCAACTCCCGGTCCTGCATGACGGCGTGACCGAGCGCCTGGAGCAGCCGGGTGTCCTTGCCCGACCACTCCCCCGCCGCCCGTGCCGCGCCGCGCAGGTCGTCCGCGAGCGAGCCGGTGTCGATGCCGGTGAAGCGGGCCTGCCGGGCCGAGCGCAGGGCGGCCGCGACGAACTGCGGCTTGGTCTTCCACTGGCGGTAGAGCGTCGACTTGCTGCACCTGGTGCTGGCGGCGACGCCCTCCATGGTGACGGAGTCGTATCCGCACTCGCGGACCTGTTCGAGCACGGCGTCGAAGAACTCCCGCTCACGCTCCGGCGTGATCTTGGAGCGGCGCGTGGCGGTGACCGTGTCCGGTCCGTCCGCAGCCTGCGACGTCATCGTGTCGTCTCCTCGCCGGTCTCAGGGGCCGGGGCCCGCCGTGCTGGTCCGCCGTCGGTCCATCGATACGCAAGTGTACCGGTACTGAATCGTATCGGTACACTCGCGTATCGGTACACTGTCGTATCGGAACGACGTCGTATCGATGCCCCGCGCACCGCCGACGCCCCCGCGGCACCACGGACCACCTGCACGACCACCCGCACAACCAGCAGCACCAGCAGCACCAGCAGCACCAGCAGCCGAACGATCAGCAACAGCCGCGCCACGTGCACACCCGCACGAGCAGCACCACACGCACCACCCGCACCACCATCAGCACCACGTCAGCGAAGGGGCCGGGGGATGAATGCCCGAACCGAGCCTGCAGAAGCGGGGTCCGGCGCGATAGCGCGGCCCCCGCTCGTCCGTGAACTCCTCCTGGTAGCAGGGCTGTTCCTCGTCTACAAGGTCGGCAGGCAGCTCGCCGCCGACCACACGGGCGAGGCGTTCCGCAACGCGCGCCACGTGTGGGACCTGGAACGCGCCCTGCGCCTGCCGGGCGAGGGCTCGGTCCAGTCGCTGCTGCTGCACGGCGTCCCTCTGACGCAGTCCGCGAACGTCTACTACGCCACCGTCCACTTCCCGGCGACCGTCGCCTTCCTGGTCTGGCTCTACCTGCGCCGCCCGGCGCACTACGTCTGGGCCCGCCGGGTGCTGGCCGCCGTCACCGCCGTCGCCCTGGTGCTGCATCTCACGTTCCCGCTCGCGCCGCCCCGGATGCTCGGGGCCACCGGTCTGATCGACACCGGGGCGGTCTTCGGACCGTCCGTCTACGGGCCCCCGAAGACCGATCACCTCGCCAACCAGTTCGCGGCGATGCCGTCGCTGCACTTCGGGTGGGCCCTGATGGTGGCGATCGGCCTGGTCCTGGCGACCCGTTCCCGGCTGCGCTGGCTGTGGCTGCTGCATCCGCTGCTCACGCTCGTGGTGATCGTCGGCACGGCGAACCACTACTGGCTCGACTGCCTCGCGGCGGCGGCCCTGCTCGGTCTGGCGCTCGCGGTGATCCGCGCGCCCGCCGCCGCGGTGACGGCTCCCCCGTCGCCGCCGGCCCGGCGCGGTCGGGGCGATCGCCGACCGGCCGACGCGGGCGTCCTGGTCGGGGCGGGCCGATGAGCGCCACCCTGGTCGCCGTCGCCCTCTCGCTCTGCTCGGCCGTCGCCTACGCGGCCGCGGCGGTCGCGCAGGAGCGGCTCGCCTCCCGCAACCCCGGCTCGGGACTGCTCGCGCTGCTCGGCTCCGCCGCCTGGTGGGGTTCGGTGCTGCTGAACGGCTCGGCCGCGCTGCTGCACGTGGTGGCGCTCAAGTACGGTCCGCTGACCGTGGTGCAGCCGCTGGGCGCGCTGACGCTGGTGGCCGCCGTGCCGCTGGGCGCGCGGATCGCCGGGCGGCGGGTCAGCAGCGTGGAGTGGCGGGGCACGGCGTTCACGCTGGCCGGGCTGGCGGCGATCCTGGTGACGGCGTCCGGCGCGGCGCCCGACGAGGTGCTTGGCACGCCGGAGGCGCTGATCCTGGCGGGCGCGACGGCGACCCTGATCGGCATGCTGGCCTGGCCGGGAGCCAAGCCGGGGCTGCGGCACGCGACCGGCTCGGGGGTCGCCTCCGGCGTCGCGTCGGCGCTCACCCAGACCGTGACGGTGGCCGCGACGGACCGCACGGGTCCGCTCATGACCTGGCAGGTGGTCGGGGTGACGCTGCTGGTGGCGGCGTTCGCGGCCGGCGGGCTGCTGCTGTCGCAGACCGCCTACCGGGGCGGTCTCGGCGCCCCGCTGGCCGTGGTGACGCTGGCCAACCCGGTCGCCGCCGCCGTGATCGGCCTGACCCTGCTCGGGGAGCGGCTGCGCGACGGCGCGGCGGGCGTCCTGCTCGCGCTGGTCGGCGCGGGACTGGCGACCTGGGGCGTACTGCTGCTGACCCGGGCGGCACCGGCGCCCGCCGGGGTCATGGGCGTCACGGACGACACGGGAGTCACGGACGTCACGGGAGTCACCGGGGGCACGGCGGTGGACGACGAGCACCCGGTGGCCGCCGTCCTGGCCCTGCGTCCCGGCTCGGCCTCCGCCGAACCGGCGCTGGCCCCCCGGCCCCAGGAACCCGGCCACCTCACACCGCTCTAGACACGACGGCCGGACCCGGGACCGCTTCTCGCGCGGAGGGGGGAGGAGAGTGCGGGGCACGGCGGCACCGGTCCCCGATCCGCCGCGCGGACCACGGACCGCGACCCGCCGTCCGACGGGACCACGGACCGCGCACCGCAGCCCGCCGTCCGACGCCCCCGGTGCGCCGCGCCGCCCACCTCTCGCGGCGCGCCCGCGTCCGCCCCCGTTCCGCCCCGCCCCGCCCCGCCCCGCCGTCAGGCTCAGCCGAAGCCGCGCGAGTCCTGCTTGAGGGCCGTGTCGACGGTCAGCGCCGTGGCGACGACCAGGCTCAGCAGCGGCTCGGGGAGCTGGTAGTGGATCTGCAGGACGTAGTTGTCCGCCGTGGTGAACATCGTCTTGGCGAGGCCCTCCCAGGTCTTGGTGATCCGGGCGACCTCGTTCTCGTCGTGGTCGACGATGGCGAAGTTCCAGGCCCGCCAGTTCTCCGCCTTGATCGCGCCGACCTGGCGGCCGTCCACGTTCATAGCGAAGTTGATCTTCCCGATCATGTTCTGCTGGACGATCTCGCCGACCGGCGTCCCGTCCGGACGGGTCACGACCACACGGGACTTGAAGAACTTCGCGGGGCGGGTCAGCAGCAGTTGCGGAGTGCCGTGGACGTCGCGGATCTCCAGCCGGTGGGTGAGGAACTGGTCGAGGCTGGAGACGAAGCGCAGCACCTTGCGCAGCGCGCTCTGGCCGACCTCGGTGACCGAGCCGATCGGGTTGCCGTTCTGATCCATGACCTTGTACTCGTTGGTCAGCTCGATCAGTTTGGCCTTCTGGTTGACCACCAGGACCGGTTCGGTGAAGACGGTGCCGCCGCCGGGGCCGCTGGGCGCGACCCCGGCCTGCCGCTGCACCTGTCCCTGCACCCGGGGGTCGGCCGCCGCGGGCTGCCGCGGGGGTATCTGCGGGGGCTGCTGGCCCGGCTGTTCGGGACTGGTGTGGTCGGTCCAGGCGGAGCCGTCCCAGTAACGCAAGGTCTTCGCGGCGCCGTGCGGGTCCGCGTACCAGCCTGCGGGAGTGTTCGATTGCGTGGTCACCGGCGCACACTACCCCGACACCATCGGTTTCCGGCCACCCCCGCAGATACGGCATTCATCACCCTTTACCGCGTGATGATCGCCGGATCGCTCACGCCGGGACGCCCGTTGTCGACATGTCCGGCGAATCGCCGCAGGTACCCGGCGTCGGCGTCGGAGGTGACGCTCAGGTCGTACCAGCGGTGGCTCGCCGTGAGGTCCACGGTGTGCCGGACGGTGGCGCCCGGCCGCACGGTGATGGTGCGCGACGGCAGTCCGTAGCCGCCGGTGAGGCGCAGAGTCGCCGTGCCGGAGCCCTTGTTGACGAGGGTGAGTTCGACGTCGTCGCCGAGGTGGCGGGCGGTGACCTCGGGCCCGGCGACCTTGTTCGGGCCCTTGAAGACGCGCAGGAACCCGTTGGGGCCGTGCACGGAGAGGTCGTAGGAGCCGCCGGAGTAGGCCGAGTTCCAGGCGTCCGCGAGGGTCTTGCCGGCCTCGGTCGTGTAGGTCCACGGCCCGTCGCCCCGGTTGCCCGAGGTGACCAGGAAGGCGGCGCCCGCCTGCGGTCCCGAGGCGAAGGAAAGGGTGAACTTGCCAGTGCCGGTGTCGGCCGAACCGTCCACGTACGGGGCGTACTTGAGGGCGCGGGCCGGTCGGCTGCCGGGTTCCTGGACGGGCAGGGCGCCGCGGGCGGGCGGGGTGGGGCGGTAGTCCGGGTGGCGGTCGCCGTCCGGCGGGCGGTAGCCGTCGGTGGCGGGCAGGGTGACCTTCCCGGTGTCGGCGCGGGAGAAGTCGAAGGCCGCCGTCAGGTCGCCGCAGACCGCCCGCCGCCAGGGCGAGATGTTCGGCTCGCGGACGCCGAAGCGGCGCTCCATGAACCGGATGATCGAGGTGTGGTCGAGGGTCTCGGACAGGACGTGGCCGCCCCTGGTCCACGGCGAGACGACGAGCATCGGCACCCGCTGGCCCAGTCCGTAGGGTCCGGCGACGGTGCTGCCCGCGCCCTTGAACACGTCGAGCCCGGCGTCGACCGTGGAGAGGCCCTGCGCGGCCGAGGCGGGCGGGAACGGCGGGATCTGGTGGTCGAAGAAGCCGTCGTTCTCGTCGTAGGTGATGAACAGGGCCGTCTTCGCCCACACCTTCGGGTCGGAGGTCAGCACGTCCAGGACCTGGGAGATGTACCAGGCGCCGTAGTTCGCGGGCCAGTTGGGGTGTTCGGTGAACGCCTCGGGGGCGGCGATCCACGAGATCTGCGGCAGGGTGCCGGCCGTGACGTCCGCCTTCAGCCGGTCGAAGTAGCCATCGCCCCGGCGGGCGTCCGTGCCGGTGCGGGCCTTGTCGTACAGCGGGTCGCCGGGCTTCGCGTTCCGGTACTGGTTGAAGTAGAGCAGCGAGTTGTCGCCGTAGTTGCCCCGGTAGGCGTCGGAGATCCAGCCCCAGCCGCCGGCCGCGTCGAGGCCGTCGCCGACGTCCTGGTAGATCTTCCAGGAGACGCCCGCCGCCTCCAGCCGCTCCGGGTACGTCGTCCAGCCGTACCCCGCCTCGTCGTTGCCCAGGACCGGGCCGCCGCCCTTGCCGTCGTTGCCGGTGTGCCCCGTCCACAGGTAGTAGCGGTTGGGGTCGGTGGAGCCGATGAACGAGCAGTGGTAGGAGTCGCAGACGGTGAAGGAGTCGGCGAGCGCGTAGTGGAACGGGATGTCGTCGCGGGTCAGGTGGGCCATCGTCGTGGAGCCCTTGGCGGGCACCCAGCGGTCGTACTTGCCGCCGTTGAAGGCCGCGTGGCCGTCGTTCCAGCCGTGCGGGAGGTCCTGGATGAAGGCCAGGCCGAGGTCGTCGGCGTCCGGGTGGAAGGGCAGGACGTCCTTCGCGCCGTCGGACTGGTGCCAGACCGAGGTGCCGTCGGGCCGGGTCACCGGGCGCGGGTCGCCGAAGCCGCGGACTCCGCGCAGCGAGCCGAAGTAGTGATCGAAGGAACGGTTCTCCTGCATCAGCACGACGATGTGCTCGACGTCCTCGATCGACCCCGTGCGGTGGTTCGCGGGGAGGGCGGCGGCGCGTTCGATGCTGCTGGACAGGGCCGTGAACGCCGTCGTCGCTCCCGCGAGTTGGAGAAAACGGCGCCGGTTGACCTCGGACATGGGCGGGTGCCTCTCATCCTGGGGGGAGGGATGGTCGGATCATGACGGAAGGTGCGCGGAGCGAGTGTTGCAAGAGCAACGAACGTCAGGGAAGGGCCGGGTGGCGCCGGTGTGAAACTCGTCGGTACGCGGGGTGTCCGCGACGGTCGCGCACGGACGCGGGACCCGGCCGTCCCGGGGCGTGCGCGGCGGCGTCCCGCCCGGTGCGGGGCCGGTCGGGACACGGCTCCCGGGGGGGCGCTCCGCCCGGCCCGGGGGCGGCCTGTCCACGCGCGTGGAGTGCATCACGTGACGACCGCCCGACTCACCCGTACACAAGGGCTTCGCTTCGGCTTACCCTGATTTTTCCGCACGGCTGACGAGGGGGACGACGTGGGGACTCGGAATGCCGCTGCCTCCGTGCCGCCGGGCGCGGCCACCTGGCGGGCCCGGATCCACGGCCGGGACGGCGGGGGCGTCGCGGGAGCCGGACTGCTGCTGACCGACCGTACGGTGCTCACCTGCGCGCACGTCGTCGAGGCCGCCCTCGGCCGGACGGAGGCCGACCGGGTGCCGGAGGGCACGCTGCGGGTGGGCTTCCCGGCCGCCGGGACCGGCGGCGAGGTCACGGCCCGGGTGGCGGCGGACGGCTGGCTGCGGCTGCCGCCCGCCCTCGACCTCGCGGTGCTGCGGCTGGCGGAGCCGCCACCGGGGTCCGTCACGGCCGCGCCGGTCGGCACCGGCGGCGCCGCGACCGGCACACCGGTCACCCTGTTCGGGCATCCGGCGTCCGTGCCGCACGGGCTGTGGGCGAGCGGACGGGTGACCGGACCGGGCGGGGCGCACCCGCGGTGGCGGCAGATCGACGGCCTGGACCTGGTCGGCGCGGCGGTGGAACGCGGCTTCAGCGGCGCCGGGGTGTGGGACCTCGACCGGGGCCTGGTGATCGGGGTCCTCGCCACCGTGCTGCTCGGCCGCCGCACCGGCCAGGCGGACGGCCCGCGGGTCTCCTGGATGATCCCGCTCGACGTCCTCGACCCGGCCCTGCTGCCGCCCGCCGCACCCGCCCGGAGCGCGGAACCCGCCGACGGCTGGACGGCGCCGCCGAGTGCGCTGTGGCCGCTGGTGGACCGGCTGCTGGCGATGGAGTCGTTCCGGCTGGACGCCGGGCCGCTGCTGCTCGGCCAGCTCCCCGCCGAGGTGGCCGCGGGCGTCACCCGCTCCGCCCATCCCCGGGTGCAGCTCTACCATCTGGTGGGCCGCTGCGGGGAGTTCGCGCAGGGTCCGGCCGCGCTGGTCCGCGCGGTGCGCTGGCTGGAGGGGGACACCCGCGCCGTCACGGAGTTCGTGGCGCAGGCCAGAGAGACCTGGCCGGACCGGCTGGCCGACGATGACTGAACCCCCCGTGCCCGATCCGGAGGCCTCCGCCGCGCTCGCGGACGCCCTGATGCGGGTCACGGTCCTGGACACGCTGGACGCCCGCAGGCTCTGTGTGCACGACGCCATGGACCGGCTTCGACTGCGCCTGTCCGTACCGGAGTTCGACAACAAGAAGATGCACATCGTGGCGATGCTGCGGGCCTTCGCCGAGGTGCCCGGGGGTCAGTGGCGGCTGGCTCTTGCGGTCGACCACCTCGCCCACCACGACCTGAACTCCCAGTACGCCCTCTCCCTCGTCGAACCGGTGCTGCCGCCGGTCCTCGACGACCCCGCCCGCGACGGCCTGCGGACCCTGCTCACCGGGCTGGACCGCACGACGGTCCCGCAGCTCCCGGCCGTCTACCAGCAGGCCGCGGGCGACCACTTCGGCCCGCTGCCGGAGACCGTGCACAGCGCCTGGGACGCGTATCAGCGGCTCGCCCTCACCAACCGCCCGGCCGAGGGCGCGCCGCGCACCGTGCTCTTCCTCCAGGGGCTGGCGATGGTCCTCGCACCGGAGCGCGGGGACGCGCTGCGCGCCTGGGTGAGCCGTCAGGTTCGCGGCACGGCGGCCGACCACCTCCAGGCGCAGCGGATCCTCGACGACTCCCGTGCGCACGCGGGCGGTTCGCCTCCCAAGTCGGTGCGCCCCGCCTACCTCCTGATCCGGCTGGCCCCGGCCACGGCGTCACCCGACCGGGTCGACATCAGCTGCTGGGCGAGCAGCGGGACGTCCTGGGAGCCGCGCAGGCGCGAGCAGTGCTCGGTCCCCGCGGCGGCCGTGCGTGCCCGGGTGGCGACGCTGATCGACCGCGAGGAGGCCCGGCTGCGCACCCATCGCGGCAGTCTCGTACTGGAGTTCATACTGCCGCTGTCGATGATGAACGAGCCGGTCGAGGAGTGGTCGCGGCACAGCGCCTTCGGTGAGAACCCGGTGTGGAGCGGCGGCCTGGGCGGTCCCCCGATCGGAGTGGACTACCGGGTGGTGGTGCGCAGCAAGGAGCGCATCGACGCACAGCAGTTGCACCGGATCTGGAACGCGCGCTGGGACGTGCTGTCGTCGGCCGGGCCGGGGGCCGCGACGCACCGGTGCGCCCGGGGTGACGGGGCGCGGGCCGAGTCGCTGTACGAACAGCTCAGCCGGGCCCCGCGGGTGGTCCTGATGACGCTGGGTTCCGCGCCCGACGACCACCACGGCAGACGGGAACTGCTGGTGGGTCTCCAGGCCGGTCTTCCGCTGCTGCTGTGGAGCCGCGGCGGCGGGTCCGCGGGGGCGTCCGCCGCGCTCCACGAGGACGTGTTGCAGGGGGACTTGGAGGAGGTTCTGGGGAGGCTGACGTCCTTGCGCTCCGCTCCCCATCCGGGGGACGATGACGCCGGGGGCTGCGGCCCCCGGCTCGCCGTGTTGTGGGACGACCCGAACCGGCTCCCGGAGATTCCGGAGCCTGTTGCCTGAGTGTGTGCGGACGCGGTTCCGAGCGGTCGGGGAGCGGTCGCCCGGTGGACCCCGCCAGGGTTTTGTGGGAGAGGGGGGTGGCTATGAGCGGCGGCGCATCGCGGGAGCCTCGGGGTGCCGAGGGCGCGTCCCGTCCCACGGGCCGGTCGGACGGCTGGTGGATCTACCGGGGTACCGGTGAACCCGACCTGGACGACCGCCTCATCGACCAGTTGCCGCCCCCGCCGCCGTGGCGGGACTTCGACGGCGGCCCCGTCGCGCCCGACCCCGTCCCGCGGGACGACGCGGAGATCCGCCGGCGTCTGGGCGCCCCCGGCGCGGGGGTGCGCGCGTCGTCCGCCGAGGAGACCGACCTGGTCAACGCGGCGCTGTTCCTGCGGCGTCCGCTGCTGGTCACCGGCCCGCCCGGGGTGGGCAAGTCCAGCCTGGCGCACCGGGTGAGCCGGGAGCTGGGCCTCGGCCGGGTGCTGCGCTGGACGGTCACCAGCAAGTCCACGCTGCGGGAGGGCCTGTACGCCTACGACGCGATCGGCCGGGTGCAGGAGGCGTCCGCCCGGGAGGCGCTGGACGCGGCGGACCCGTCCGGCGGCCCGAAACCGGGCACCGACCCGCACTCCCTCGGCGACTTCATCCAACTCGGGCCGCTGGGAACGGCGTTGCTGCCCCGCGAGACACCCCGGGTGCTGCTCGTGGACGAGTTCGACAAGGCCGACACCGACCTCGCGAACGACCTCCTCGGCGCGTTCGAGGACGGCGAGTTCCGCATCCCCGAACTGTCCCGGGTGCGGGCCAGGATGCCCGAGGTGGCGGTGCACACCGACGACCCGGACGGCACGCACGTGGTGCGCCACGGCCGGGTGCGCTGCCGCGCCTTCCCGTTCGTGGTGATCACCAGCAACGGCGAGCGCGCGCTGCCGCCCGCGTTCCTGCGGCGCTGTCTGACGCTGGAGATGCCGCCGCCCGACGCGGACCGGCTGGCGGAGATGCTGGCGGCGCAGTTCGCCGACGGGGACGGCGACGAACGCGCCCTGATGATCAGGGACTTCCTGTCCCGGGCGCTGACCGGCGGGACCTTGGCGGCGGACCAGTTGCTGAACGCCGAGTACCTGCGGCTGTCCCCGGGCGGCCCGGACGAGAGCGCGCTGAACGGTCTCCTGCACGCGCTGTGGCAACGGCTCGACGAAGTTGGTTCTGCATGACCTTGCCGCCCTCCCGCCGCGGCAGGGCGAGCAACGGCGGCGCGCCGACCGTCGCCTCGCGCGGGGAGGGCTGGGCGGAGCTGACCGCGCACGCGGCGGGTGAGGTGGTCTGGCTCGCCGTCCAGATCGACCGCAGGACCCGGGCCGCGCGCGCGGAGCGTCCGGGCGCCGCCGACCCGCCCGAGGAGGACCGGGCGGCCCCCCGCCCGTCCGGCGTCGGCCGCACCGCCGCC
>NZ_FMCI01000236.1 GCF_900091845.1 Streptomyces sp. SolWspMP-5a-2 | reverse complement strand
GGCACGCCCCCGGCGACCGGGTCGGCGGCGGACGGCTCCTGCGCGCGGCCGTTCTGCTTGCCGCCCGGGGTGAGGGCGGCGCCGGGATCCTCGGCCGCGCCCCGCATCGTCACCGCCCGGCGCACCGCCATCGGCGCACCGCCGGACGTGCCCGATCTGGGCGGTATGGAATGGGAAGGATCATGCTCACGTGCCATGCAATTTCCTTACTCATGTCTGGGTTCGACAGCACGTCACGCCCCGGTGCCCGTGGCACCGTCGTGGGGTCCTCTGCCGAACCCGTCGGTCGGCAGAGGGAGTTGGGGCGGAGCGGCGGGGCCATCGACGGGTGGGCGACGGGACGGTGCGCCGGGTCGGGCAGACGGGGGTGGAGTGACGCGCGTGAACGGTTCGGGCCCCAGGAGAACGTACAGGAACGCCCTCGGCCACGGACGGCCGAGGGAGACACCGGGGGGAACCAAAGGGGTGGGCCGTCCGATCCCGGACATGTCAGAGCCGCAGGCAAGAACGATTCTTCGCCTACGGCTCGCGGTGGGGCGGCTGGGACTCGAACCCAGGACCGACGGATTATGAGTCCGCTGCTCTAACCGGCTGAGCTACCGCCCCTCGCGGCGTGTCGCGTACAAGTGTGCGCGCCGTCTGCCGCAGCATAGCCGCTCATACGATCTCCTGCTTCGTATGGCCGACTTCGCATGCCCTTGAGGACTCCGCCGTGACCTGCGCGGTTCCTGCGGACATGAAAAAGGACCCCATCGGGGTCCTCGTTCAGCATGCTCCCCCGACTGGACTCGAACCAGTAACCTGCCGGTTAACAGCCGGCTGCTCTGCCAATTGAGCTACGGAGGACCGAGCTCCCCCGACTGGACTCGAACCAGTAACCTGCCGGTTAACAGCCGGCTGCTCTGCCAATTGAGCTACAGGGGAATGCCTCGTTGCATCGAACGCACCTACCTGGGTATCCGCCAGGGGGCGGGCGTTCGCTGCGACACATACATTAGCGCAAGCAGGGGGGTGCTCCGCCAATCAGTACCCCCCGGCACCGATACGAGGGAAGGGCAGCCACCATGCGCTACAAGCTCACGTTCGTCTCCGGCCTGGCGCTGGGCTACGTGCTGGGCACGCGTGCCGGGCGCGAGCGGTACGAGCAGTTGAAGAAGTCGGCACGTCAGGTCGCGCAGAACCCGGCGGTCCGCAACACCGCCGAGTCGGCCGCCCAGCAGGGCCGCCACTTCGCGGGCAAGGCGTACCACGTGGTCAGCGAGCGGGTCGGGGACCGGGTCCCGGACTCGGTCACCCAGCGGGTCCGCTCCCTGCGGGAGCGCGGCCGGACCGCCACGACGGCGGACGACTGGGGCACCAGCAACACCTGACCGCCTTCTTCGCACGGTTCCCCGGCGCCCTCGCGGACGCCGGGGAACCGTGCGACCAGCCACAACACACACCCATCGGGCCGGGCGCGCGCGCCCGCGCGGCTCCCACGGCCCGAGCAAGCCCGCCGGTACGGCAGAATTTTGGCCATGGGGATAGTCGCCGGGTTGGACAGCTCACCGGATTTCACGCGCATCGTCGTCTGCGACACGGACACGGGTGCCGTGCTCAGGCAGGGCTACGCCCCGCATCCGGTCGACGGCGCGGACGGCGCCGCGCGCCCCTCCGACATCGACCCCCAGGCCTGGCTCCTCTCCCTCGGCGAGGCGGCGGGCGGCGGACTCCTCGAAGGCGTGCAGGCGATCGGCGTCTCCTCGCAGCAGAACGCGCTCGTGCCGCTGGACGCGCAGGGCAACACCGTGCGCCCGGCCATGGTCGGCGGCGACCGGCGGGCCCAGGTCGCGGCGGCCGACCTGATCGACGGACTCGGCGGGCGCGAGGAGTGGGCGCGGGCCGTGGGCGCGGTCCCGCAGGCCGCCCACCCGGTGACCAAGCTGCGCTGGCTCGCGAAGACCGATCCGGACGCCGCCCACCGCACCGCCGCGCTGCTCCAGGCCCACGACTGGCTGGTCTGGCAGCTGCTGGGCCGTCCCGGGCGCCGGACCACCGACCGGGGCGGCGCCTCGGGCACCGGCTACTGGTCCGCGGCCCAGGGCGGCTACCGGCACGATCTGGTGGAGCTGGCCCTCGGCCACCGGACGCTGCTGCCGGACGTGATCGGCCCGTCCGAGGCCGCCGGTACGACACCGGAGGGGCTGCTGATCTCCGCGGGCACCGGCGAGACGATGGCCGCCGCCTTCGGGCTCGGCATCGGACTCGGCGACGCGGTGGTCTCGCTGGGCGCCTCCGGCTCGGTGATGGCCGTGCACCCCGAGGCCCTGGTCGACCAGAGCGGGATGATCACCTCCCTCGCCGACGCGACCGGCATGCACCTGCCCGTCGTCACCACCCTGAACGCGGTGCGGACCCTGCGCGGGGCCGCCGAGCTGCTCGGCCTCGGGGACCTGGAGGCGCTGAGCGAGCTGGCGGTGAAGTCCACCCCCGGGGCGCACGGCCTGGTGATGCTGCCGTACCTGGAGGGCGAGCGGACGCCCAACCTGCCGCACACCGCCGGGACGCTGGCCGGGCTGCGCCGGGAGTCGATGCGGCCCGAGCACCTGGCACGGGCCGCCTTCGAGGGGATGCTGTGCGGGCTCGCGGACGCGCTGGACGTGCTGCGCGGCCGGGGCGTGGAGGTGCGGCGCCTCTTCCTGCTGGGGGCGGCGGCCGAGCTGGCCGCGGTGCAGGCGGCGGCCCCCGCGCTGTTCGGCGTGCAGATCGTCGTGCCGCAGCCCGCGGACTACGCGGCGATCGGGGCGGCGCGGCAGGCCGCCTGGGCGCTGGGCGTCTCGCAGGGCTCCCTCGATCCGCGCACCCCGCCCGCCTGGCAGCAGCCCGCCGCGCAGGTGCTGGAGCCGGGCGAGGAGCTGGCCGTCGGGCAGGCCGTGCGCCAGCAGTACGTGTCGGTGCGGGAACAGACACATCCGGGCGCGTTCCGCTCCTGATCCTCCAGGAACGTCACGTTCCGCCCGGAAGGTCGTAAGAAGCGCCGCTGTCGGGTTAATCAGTTGAGGTAACACCGGTGGAGTGCAGGACGATAGGAGCCTCGGGCATCAAGCCCGCTCCACCGCCGACTCCGAGAGACGTAGCGTGCTCATACGACTACTGCGAACCTATCTCAGCCCCTATCGAAAACCCCTCACCCTGCTGGTGGTGCTCCAGCTCCTGCAGACCTGCGCCACGCTCTACCTGCCGACCCTGAACGCGCACATCATCGACAACGGCGTCGTCAAGGGGGACACCGGCTACATCCTCTCCTTCGGCGCCCTGATGATCGCGATCTCGCTGGTCCAGGTCGCGTGCAACATCGGCGCCGTCTACTTCGGCGCCCGCACCGCCTCGGCGCTCGGCCGGGACCTGCGGGCCGCCGTCTTCGACCGGGTGCAGTCGTTCTCCGCCCGGGAGGTCGGCCACTTCGGGGCGCCCACGCTGATCACCAGGACCACGAACGACGTCCAGCAGGTCCAGATGCTGGCCCTGATGACGTTCACCCTGATGGTCTCCGCCCCGATCATGTGTGTGGGCGGGATCGTGCTGGCGCTCGGCCTCGACGTGCCGCTCTCCGCGGTGCTGGTGGCCGTGGTGCCGACCCTGGGCATCTGCGTGACGCTCATCGTGCGGCGGCTGCGCCCGCTGTTCCGGTCCATGCAGACCCGCCTCGACACGGTGAACCGGGTGCTGCGCGAGCAGATCACCGGCAACCGGGTGATCCGCGCGTTCGTCCGCGACGGCTACGAGGGCGAGCGGTTCCGCGCGGCCAACGGCGACCTCACCGAGATGTCGCTGCGCACCGGCAACCTCCTCGCGCTCATGTTCCCCGTGGTGATGACGACGGTGAACCTGTCGTCGATCGCGGTGGTCTGGTTCGGCGCCCACCGCATCGACAGCGGCGGGATGCAGATCGGCGACCTGACCGCGTTCCTCGCCTATCTGATGCAGATCGTCATGTCCGTGATGATGGCCACCTTCATGTTCATGATGGTGCCGCGCGCCGAGGTGTGCGCCGAGCGCATCCAGGAGGTGCTGACCACCTCGTCGAGCGTGGTCCCGCCGACCGCGCCGGTCACCGAGCTGCGCAGGCACGGGCATCTGGAGATCCGCGGCGCCGGGTTCCGCTACCCGGGTGCCGAGGAGTCCGTGCTGAAGTCCATCGACCTGGTCGCCAGGCCCGGCGAGACGACCGCCGTGATCGGCTCCACCGGCAGCGGCAAGTCCACCCTGCTCGGCCTGGTCCCCCGGCTCTTCGACGCCACCGAGGGCGAGGTCCTCGTGGACGGCACCCCGGTCGCCGACATCGATCCCGAGCTGCTCGCCAGGACCGTCGGCCTGGTGCCGCAGAAGCCGTACCTGTTCGCGGGCACCGTCGCCACCAACCTGCGCTACGGCAATCCGGACGCCACCGACGAGGAGCTGTGGCACGCGCTGGAGGTGGCGCAGGCCAAGGAGTTCGTGGACCGTCTGGAGGGCGGCCTCGACGCGCCGATCGCGCAGGGCGGCACCAACGTCTCCGGCGGCCAGCGCCAGCGGCTCGCGATCGCCCGCACCCTGGTGCAGCGCCCGGAGATCTACCTCTTCGACGACTCGTTCTCCGCGCTCGACTACGCGACCGACGCGGCGCTGCGGGCGGCGCTCGGCCGGGAGACCGCCGAGGCGACCGTCGTCATCGTGGCCCAGCGGGTGGCGACCATCCGCGACGCCGACCGGATCATCGTCCTGGACGAGGGCCGGGTCGTCGGCACCGGGCACCACCGGGAGCTGATGGCGGGCAATGAGACCTACCGGGAGATCGTGCTCTCCCAGCTGACGGAAGCGGAGGCCGCCTGATGGCCGGTCCGATGGGGCGGATGATGGCCGGGGGCGGCCCCGAGACCCGTTCGATGGACTTCAAGGTGTCCGGACGGCGCCTGATCGCGCAGTTCAAGCCGGAACGGGTGACCATCTACGCGCTGCTGGCCTGCGTGGTCGTCAGCGTCGGGCTGAACGTGATCGGCCCGAAGATCCTCGGCAACGCCACCGACCTGATCTTCGCGGGCATCGTCGGCAAGCAGATGCCGGCCGGCACCACCAAGCAGGAGGTGCTCGCCGCGATGCGGGCGCGGGGCGAGGGCGCGCTCGCCGACGTGCTGCGCTCCACCGACTTCACGCCGGGCAAGGGCATCGACTTCGGCGCGGTGGGCGACGTCCTGCTGCTGGCGCTCGGCACCTTCCTGGTCGCCGGGCTGCTGATGGCGGTGGCGACCCGGCTGGTCAACCGGGCCGTGAACCGGACGATGTACCGGCTGCGCGAGTCCGTGCAGGGCAAGCTGGCCCGGCTGCCGCTGTCCTACTTCGACAAGCGGCAGCGCGGTGAGGTGCTGAGCCGGGCGACCAACGACATCGACAACATCGGGCAGACGCTCCAGCAGTCGATGGGCCAGCTGATCAACTCGGTGCTGACCATCGTCGGCGTCCTCGCGGTGATGTTCTGGGTGTCGTGGCTGCTGGCGCTGGTCGCGCTGGTGACCGTGCCGCTGTCGTTCGTGATCGCCACCCGGGTGGGCAAGCGGTCGCAGCCGCACTTCGTGCAGCAGTGGCGCACCACCGGCAAGCTGAACGCGCACATCGAGGAGATGTACACCGGGCACAACCTGGTGAAGGTGTTCGGGCGGCAGCGGGAGTCGGCCGAGCAGTTCGCCGAGCAGAACGAGGCGCTGTACCAGGCGGGGTTCAAGGCGCAGTTCAACAGCGGGATCATGCAGCCGCTGATGATGTTCGTGTCGAACCTGAACTACGTGCTGGTCGCGGTGGTCGGCGGGCTGCGGGTGGCGTCGGGCGCGCTCTCCATCGGTGACGTGCAGGCGTTCATCCAGTACTCGCGGCAGTTCTCGATGCCGCTGACGCAGGTCGCATCGATGGCGAACCTGGTGCAGTCGGGGGTCGCCTCCGCCGAGCGGATCTTCGAACTCCTCGACGCCGAGGAGCAGGCGGCCGACCCGGTGCCCGGCGTGCGGCCGGACGAGCTGCGCGGGCGGGTCGCCCTGGAGAACGTCTCCTTCCGGTACGACCCGGAGAAGCCGCTCATCGAGGACCTCTCCCTCAAGGTCGAGCCGGGCCACACGGTGGCGATCGTCGGCCCGACCGGGGCGGGCAAGACCACCCTGGTCAACCTGCTGATGCGGTTCTACGACGTCTCCGGGGGCCGGATCACCCTGGACGGGGTGGACATCGCGGAGATGTCCCGGGACGACCTGCGGGCCGGGATCGGCATGGTGCTCCAGGACACCTGGCTCTTCGGCGGCACCATCGCGGAGAACATCGCCTACGGCGCCTCCCGCGAGGTCACCCGGGGCGAGATCGAGGAGGCGGCGCGGGCCGCGCACGCCGACCGGTTCGTGCGGACGCTGCCCGACGGCTACGACACGGTGATCGACGACGAGGGCACCGGCGTCAGCGCCGGGGAGAAGCAGCTGATCACCATCGCGCGGGCGTTCCTGTCCGACCCGGTGATCCTGGTCCTCGACGAGGCGACCAGCTCGGTCGACACCCGCACCGAGGTGCTGATCCAGAAGGCGATGGCCAAACTGGCCGCCGGGCGGACGTCGTTCGTGATCGCGCACCGGCTCTCCACGATCCGGGACGCGGACACGATCCTGGTGATGGAGAACGGCTCGATCGTCGAACAGGGCACGCACGGCGACCTGTTGGCGGCCGAGGGCGCCTACGCGCGGCTGTACCGGGCGCAGTTCGCCCAGGCGGTCGTCGACGTGGACTGACCGGGGCGCGTCCGGCAGCGTGTCCGCGGGGGCCGCTCACACCTTCGGCGGGGAGGTGCTGGGCGGCCCCCGCGTCAGTCCAGGTAGCCGCGGAGCTGGTCCGCGAAGGCGTGGTCGCGGAGCTTGTTGAGGGTCTTGGACTCGATCTGCCGTATCCGCTCGCGGGTCACGCCGAAGATCCGGCCGATCTCCTCCAGGGTGCGCGGGCGGCCGTCGGCGAGTCCGTAACGGAGCTGGACGACCTTCCGCTCCCGCTCCCCCAGCGTCGACAGCACGGCCTCCAGGTGCTCGCGCAGCAGCAGGAACGCGGCCGACTCGACGGGGGACGCGGCGTCGCCGTCCTCGATGAGGTCGCCGAGCGCGACGTCGTCCTCCTCGCCGACCGGCGCGTGCAGCGACACCGGTTCCTGGGCCAGCCGCAGGACCTCGCCGACGCGTTCGGGGGCCAGGTCGAGGTGGGCGGCGACCTCCTCGGCGGTCGGCTCGCAGCCGCGCTCCTGGAGCATCCGGCGCTGGACGCGCACCACGCGGTTGATGAGTTCGACGACGTGGACCGGGACCCGGATGGTGCGGGCCTGGTCGGCGAGGGCGCGGGACATGGCCTGCCGGATCCACCAGGTCGCGTAGGTGGAGAACTTGTAGCCGCGGGCGTAGTCGAACTTCTCGACCGCCCTGATCAGGCCGAGGTTGCCCTCCTGGACCAGGTCGAGCATGGTCAGGCCGCGGCCGACGTAGCGCTTGGCGACGGAGACGACCAGGCGCAGGTTCGCCTCGATCAGGCGGCGCTTGGCCATCCGGCCCATCACGACGAGACGGTCGAGGTCCAGGACGAGCCGCTCGTCGAGCCCCGTGGTGGTGCCCAGGCGCTCCTCGGCGAAGAGGCCCGCCTCGACGCGGCGGGCGAGGTCGACCTCGTCGGCGGCGGTGAGCAGCGGGATGCGGCCGATCTCGCGCAGGTACTGGCGGAACAGGTCGGAGGAGGGGCCGCCGGTGTCGGCGCGGCCGCGCGGCGGTTCCGGCGGTTCGTCGGCCGGTTCGGTGGCCGTCTCCGCCGCGGCGGCCGGATCGGCCGGTTCGGCGGGGGCGTCCTGCGGGGGGTGCTCGGCGCGGTGCTGCGGGGGGACCGCGCCGAGGTGGTCGCTCTCCGCGTCCGGCGCGGCGCCGGACGCGGCGAGGTCTGTCTGGGCGAGGGTCTGGGTCTGCACGGGGGCGACCTCCAGGATGATCGCTGCCAAGGGGTCGGGCAGCGGTACTTCGGGGGGCGGAGTCGACGGCCTCGCCGCGGTCCGTCCCGTACGCGTCGAGCGGAACCGAGGGGATCGGGAACCCGGGTGGGACGGCCGGCCGTGCTCCGAGGACTCAGGCACCGCCACCCAGTGTGGAGTACGACACATCGCCGCCACGAGGGGCGTGCGAGGACTTTCTGCGTCCGGTGCGTGACCGCGTGATTACCCTCGGGGCGCGGCAGGGTGAACGCGCCCGCGCTGACCTGGCCGGACGGCGGCGGGCGGGTCAGAGAGCGGCGACGCCGTGCTCGCGCAGGGCCTGGTCGTACTGCTGGAGCACCCACAGCTCGTTCTGGACGGCGGCGAGCTGGCCGGGGTCGCCGCCCGCGGAGAGCCGGGTCATCTGGGACTGGATGTCGCGGACCCGGCGTTCCACGGCCCGGCGGCGGACCTGGACGAGCACGGTGCCCGCGTACACCTCGTCGACCGCGCGCCGCATGATCGGCTCGACGGCCAGCTCGGTGACCATGGCGCGGACGGCGTCGTCGGGGGCGGACTCGCGGACCCGCAGCAGGTACTCGTGGTCGTCCTTGACGCCGTTCTCGGCGCCGCCCGCGTCCATGATCGCCTGGCGCACCGAGGCGTAGGGCGCGGCGGTGAACTCGTCGACCCCGTAGGCGTCGACGGCGGGGGCGACCAGGTCGGGGCGCTGGAGGGCGAGTTTGAGCAGCTCCCGTTCGGTGGCGTAGACGGGGTTGCGCAGGGTGAGGGCGGGCCCGGTGAGGGCGGGGCGCGGCGCGGCCTCGTACTGCTGCGGTCCGCGGGCGGGGGCGGGGCCCCGGCCGCCGCGGTCGCGGGCCCAGCGGGCGAGCTGGGCGACGCGTTTGACGACGAACTGGGTGTCGAGGATGCCGACCATCCCGGCGAGCTGGACGGCGACCTCGTGCTGGGCGCCGCTGTTCTTGATCCGGGCGACGATGGGCGCCGCCTCGTCCAGCGCGGCGGCGCGGCCCGCGGGGGTGTCCAGGTCGTAGCGGACGACGATCTGGCGCAGCGCGAACTCGAACAGCGGGGTGCGGGGTTCGACGAGGTCGGCGACGGCCTCGTCGCCCTTGGCGAGCCGCAGTTCGCAGGGGTCCATGCCGTCGGGCGCGATGGCGATGTACGTCTCGGCGGCGAACTTCTGGTCGTCCTCGAAGGCGCGCAGGGCGGCCTTCTGACCGGCCGCGTCGCCGTCGAAGGTGAAGATCACCCGGGCCGAGCCGTTGTCCATCAGGAGGCGGCGCAGGATCTTGATGTGGTCGCCGCCGAAGGCGGTGCCGCAGGTGGCGATGGCCGTGGTCACCCCGGCGAGGTGGCAGGCCATGACGTCGGTGTAGCCCTCGACCACGACCGCGCGGCTGACCTTGGCGATGTCCTTCTTGGCGAGGTCGATGCCGTAGAGGACCTGGGACTTCTTGTAGATCGCGGTCTCGGGGGTGTTGAGGTACTTCGGTCCGTTGTCGGACTCGTAGAGCTTGCGGGCGCCGAACCCGACGACCTCGCCGCCGATGTCCCGGATGGGCCACATCAGGCGGCCGCGGAAGCGGTCGATGGGGCCGCGGCGGCCTTCCTGGGAGAGGCCGGAGAGGAGGAGTTCCTTGTCGGTGAAGCCCTTGCCGCGCAGATGGCGGGTGAGGTGGTCCCAGCCCTGGGGGCTGTAGCCGACGCCGAAGTGGGCGGCGGCGGCCTGGTCGAAGCCGCGTTCGGCGAGGAAGGTGCGGCCGGTGTCGGCCTCGGGGTGGGTGTCGAGCTGTTCCTTGTACCACTGGGCGGCGGCCTTGTGCGCCTCCACCAGCCGGATGCGTTCGCCGCGCTGGTGGGCGGGGTTGTAGCCGCCCTCCTCGTAGCGCAGGGTGATCCCGGCCTGGGCGGCGAGCCGCTCGACCGCCTCGGAGAAGGAGAGGTGGTCGACCTTCATCACGAAGGTGAGGGTGTCGCCGCCCTCCTGGCAGCCGAAGCAGTGGAAGAGTCCCTTGCTCGGGCTGACCTGGAAGGACGGCGACTTCTCGTCGTGGAAGGGGCACAGGCCCTTGAGGTTCCCGCCGCCCGCGTTGCGGAGCTGGAGGTACTCGGAGACCACCGCGTCGATCGGGACCGCGTCCCGAACCGCCTTCACGTCCTCGTCGTTGATCCGTCCAGCCACGCGTGAATTCTACGGTGGTGCGCGGGACCTACGGGACGAGGCTTTCGAGCGGAACGTGCGGGTCCGCCAGCGCGTCGGTGTCCACGGGGGTCCTGGAGCGGATCAGCGCCTGGATGGGCTCTGTGACGTCCCACACGTTGACGTTCATCCCGGCCAGCACCCGGCCGTCCTTGACCCAGAAGGCGATGAACTCGCGCTTGCCCGCGTCGCCCCTGATCACGACCTGGTCGTAGGTGCCGGGGGGCGCCCAGCCCGAGTACTCCATCCCGAGGTCGTACTGGTCGGAGAAGAAGTAGGGCACCCGGTCGTAGGCGACGTCCTGGCCGAGCATGGCGCGGGCGGCGGCCGGGCCGCCGTTGAGGGCGTTGGCCCAGTGCTCGACGCGCAGGCGGGTGTCGAAGAGGGCGTGGTGGAAGGAGGCCACGTCGCCCGCCGCGTAGATGTCGGGGTCGGAGGTGCGCAGCCGTTCGTCGACGGCGATGCCGCCGCCGTGCTCGCGGGGGGCCAGCGCGAGACCGGCGGCCTCGGCGAGGCCGGTGCGCGGGGCGGCGCCGATCGCGGCCAGCACGTCGTGCGCGGGGTGCTCCTCGCCGTCGTCGGTGCGGGCGGCGAGGACCATGCCGTCCTGGCCGACGATCTCGGTGAGGCTCACCCCGAAGCGGAAGCGGACGCCGTGCTCGCGGTGCAGGTCGGCGAAGAGGCCGCCCAGCTCGGGGCCGATGACGCCGTGCAGCGGGGTGGGGCGGGTTCGACGACGGTGACCTCGGCGCCGTACTCGCGGGCCGCGGCCGCGACCTCCAGGCCGATCCAGCCGCCGCCCGCCACCACGAGGTGTCCGTTGTCGCGGCCGAGGGAGGCCAGGACGCCCTTGAGGCGCTCGGCGTGGGCGAGGCGGCGCAGGTGGTGGACGCCGGCGAGGTCGGTGCCGGGGATGTCCAGGCGGCGGGGTTCGGCACCGGTGGCGATGAGGAGCTTGTCGTAGCGGACGACGGTGCCGTCCTCGCCGAAGCGGACGGTCTTCGCGGCGCGGTCGACGGCGTCGACGGTCTGGCCGAGGTGCAGCTCGATGTCGTTGCGCGCGTACCAGGCGGGCTCGTGCACGAAGACGCTGTCGCGCTCCTCCTTGCCGAGCAGGTACCCCTTGGAGAGCGGGGGCCGCTCGTAGGGGTGGTCGCGTTCGTCGCAGATCAGTATCACCCGGCCGGTGAAGCCCTCCGCTCGGAGTGTCTCGGCCGCCTTCGCGCCGGCGAGTCCGCCTCCGACGATGACGAATGTCTGATCCGCGTCGACCACGTGATGCCTCCTCGTAAGGGTGCCGCCACATGCGAGCGTCCCGCACGGAGCGTGATGGGGGAAGGGGGAGTGGCCCGATCAGGCCACGGAGGGTCACCTTCGGGCGCTTTTCCCTTCACACCCGTGTCGGACCCCGTTCACCCGTATCCGTCGGCTCACGCGTACCCCGTCAGCCGGGTGTGCAACGAACGGGCCGAGGCGTCGGTGAGGGAGGCGATCTGATCGACGATCACGCGCTTGCGGGCGCGGTCGTCGGGCGCCGCGTCGAACAGGGCCCGGAACTGGGGGTCGAGCCCGTCGGGCGCGCGCACGGTGAGCGCCTGCGCCAGCTCGGCGACGACGACCCGCTGGTCGGCCCTGAGCAGTTCCTGCTCGACCCGCTGCATCACGTACCGGTCGGCGACCGCCTTGAGGACGGCGCACTCCAGCCGCGTCTGCCGCGGGACGACGAGTTCGGCGCCGTACCGGGTGAGGCGGCCGGTGCCGTACGCGGCGCGGGTGGCGCTCTCCGCGCCGAGGCAGAACCGGCCGATGAGCTGGCTGGTGGCGTCCTTGAGGCGGGCCTGGGCGACCGCCGAGCCGTCGTAGCCGTGCGGCCACCACTCCTGGTCCTGGAGCCGGTCGAGGGCCTCGGCCAGTTCGGCGGGGTCGGTGTCCACGGGGACGTAGCGGCCGACGGCGACCGCGAAGACCGCCTGCCGCTCGGGCTCGGCGTGCAGGCAGTTGGGGTCGATGTGACCGGCGTGCAGGCCGTCCTCGACGTCGTGCACCGAGTAGGCCACGTCGTCGGCCCAGTCCATGACCTGGGCCTCGAAGGTGGTGCGGGTGCCGGGGGCGTCCCGGCGGGCCCAGTCGAAGACCGGGCGGTCGTCCTCGTAGACGCCGAACTTCGGGGACTTGGGGTCGGTGGGGTGGGCGCCGCGCGGCCACGGGTACTTCGTCGCCGCGTCCAGGGTGGCGCGGGTGAGGTTGAGGCCGACGGAGCCGTCGGGGGTGAACCGCTTGGGCTCGATGCGGGTGAGCAGGCGCAGCGACTGGGCGTTCCCCTCGAAGCCGCCGCAGTCCTCGGCGAATTCGTTGAGCGCCTGTTCGCCGTTGTGCCCGAAGGGCGGGTGGCCGAGGTCGTGGGCGAGGCACGCGGCCTCCACCAGGTCCGGGTCGCAGCCGAGGGCCGCGCCCAGCTCCCGGCCGACCTGGGCGCACTCCAGGGAGTGGGTCAGGCGGGTGCGGGGGCTGGCGTCCCACGCCTGGGTCCTGGTGCCCGGGGTGACGACCTGGGTCTTGCCCGCGAGGCGGCGCAGGGCCGAGCTGTGCAGGATGCGCGCGCGGTCGCGCTGGAAGGCGGTGCGGCCGGGCCGCTTGTCGGGCTCGGGGGCCCAGCGTTCGGCGGCGGCGGAGTCGTAACCGGTCGGAGGTGCGGGTGCCATGGTCCGACAGTAAGCGGCGGGAGTGACATCACGGGCGTCCGGGGGTGCCTGGCGGGGTGCGGGTGAGGTGGAGGGGACCAGTCGGGCCCGGGGCGCCCGATCGGACTGCGGGCGCCCGGTGGGGCGGGGGTGCCCGGTGGGACAGGGGTGTGCCCGGGGTGCCCGGTGGGATCGGGGTGCTCAGGAGGCCTGGTGGGGTCGGGGTGCCCGGTGGGGCCGGGGTGCTCTGTGGGGCCTGGTGGGGCCTGGGTGCCCGGTGGGGCTGCGGGGCGAGGTCGGGTGCGCAGTGCCTGGTGGGGTGTCGGGCGTGCCGGGGGCGTCTGGTCGGGTGCCGGTGGGGTCGGGGCGCCTGGTCGGGTGCGGGGGTGAACCGCCCGGCGCGGACTGACGTCTCTCTGTCGGACGCCGGGGCTCGGCGCGGTGGGGCGGGCGGAGAGGGATCGGGCGGGGCGGGGGCGGACCGGGTGGCGGCGGACGGGACCGGGCCGGGAACGGACCGGACGGCGGAGGGCAAGGCCGGGGCGGCAATGAACCGGACGGTGACGGACGAGGCTGGGACGGAAGCCGACCGGACGACGGCGGACGACGGCGGAGCGGAAGCCGACCGGGTGGCGGCGGACGACGCCGGGACGGCAACGGACCGGGCGGCAGAGGGCAAGGCCGGGACGGCAACGGAC
>NZ_FMCI01000239.1 GCF_900091845.1 Streptomyces sp. SolWspMP-5a-2 | reverse complement strand
ACGTGGGTGAGGATGGCCTCGAACTCGCTGCGCGCCCGGCCGTACAGACCCCTGACCAGCAAGTATCGGGCAGCGAGAATGGCCGTGCGCCCGGCGCTGTGGATTGTCTGATCCGGTGATTCGGTGGCCGTGGCTCGATGGAAGAGGTCAAGGGCATGGGGTTGCAGGAGCCGCCAGTGATCCCAATAGTCCGGTTCCTCCGGTACAGCTCTTTCGTGCGCGAACGCCGCGCTGTGCAGGGCAGTGACGGCCGCACCGAGTGCAGCGTGGTCAAGACTTGCATCACGGACCAGCGGATGTACGCGCAGCGTCGGCAACGCATCGGAGCCCCCTGCCGGTGAGAGGTCGACCAGGCCGAGACCAGCCAGGGCCGTAAGCAGCCTCCACACGCCAGGCCCGTCGAGACTCGCTAGCTCCCCAGCGGAAGCCAGCGTTTGCGGGGTCAGAAGCAGGGTGTACGGCAGTGGGGCATCGGCAAACGTAGCGATCAGTCGCAGCAGGGGCCGGGCCAGGGGCATGCCGCGTTGCTCCAGCAGCTCCAAGGACATGGCCCAGGCCTGCGCGATGACGTTGCCCCGGTCCACGAGTGCAAGGCCGCGGTCCAGCGCGGCATGATAGGAGTCGAAGTACACGGGCGTGCCGGGCTCGCGGTAGGCGGCCGGCACTCTGTTGGCGTCGGCGAGGTAGGTGCCGGCGAGCCGGAGGGCCAGGGGGAGCCCTCCCAGGCGTTGGGCCAGGCGTCGGGCATCATCCGGGGGGCCCGCCATGGTGCCCGCGTGGTCACGCAGAATCTGTGCAGCGTCCGCGAGGTCGTCGCCGGTCAGAGGGCTCACCGTATGCAGGATGCAGGCGCTGCCCCACGTGTGTGGGGTGCTGTCTCGGGTGGTCACCAGGACGCTGCCAGCATTGTTGGCGGGCAGCCGGATCCAGCCGGTTCCCTCGCTCAGTCTTCCGGCACCGTCTAGCAGCGCCGGCTCGTCCGCGTTGTCCACCACCAGCAGCCAAGGACGCTCGTACCGTGCCAGATACGACCAGAGCACGTCCGCAGCGTCACCGGCTCGCACTTGCTCGTCGGATGCGCCGGCCTGCCGGGCCACAGCCCGCAAACCAGCCTCAAGAGTGGTGTGCTGGCCTGCGTCGACCCACCACACCTGCTGTGCGAGGCAAAGCCGCCGGTGAACCACCTCCAGAGCGATCGCAGTCTTCCCGGCACCGCCCATCCCGTACAGCACCTGCATCCGCGGGCTTGCCGGAACGGACAGCGAAGACTCCAGCTGCTCGATCAGTGCATCGCGGCCCCGCAGGGGGCACTGTGGATCGCGCAGGCCCAGCGGCGGCGCCACCGTGACTGCGGCAGGTTCAGGAGCGGACCGGGAATCACCGAAATAGACGTCGCGGGCCCGGAAGTCCCGCGCGGCGAGTGAACCGTTGCTGGCCTGCACGCCCGGTGCCGGGGTGTCTTGCATGCCGGGCTCGGTCAGGACCGGTCCGTACCCGGCTGCTGAGGGTTTCCCAGCCGCACCCCATCCCGGATGTTGGCCACACCCGCCGCGAAGGACCCTCCCTCCGCCTTCACCGACAGGTCACCGCCCACCGCCAGCCCGTAAGCACCGGCCACCGCGCCGCCCGCCGCCGTCGCGGCCTTCTGAACCGCAGCCACCGCCTCATTCAGCTCCCGCGCGAAACCGGCGTTCTGCTCTGCAGCCCGGGAGACAGCGGCCTCAACGCGCTGCCGGGTCAGAGCACTCGGCTCGTCCTGGCCGGCCTCCGCCTCCGCCTCCAGCCTCTCCAGCTCCGGGTCAGCGCCCAGCCGCCGGACCACAACCCCGTGCACGCGATCCATCGCCCCGTCGAGAGCCAGATCCACTTCGGCATCAGCCCGTCCCGCCACCCGGCGGGCCTTGCGTACCGCCCACGCGAACACGTAGCCGACCGCGATCTCAACACCCGTCATACCGCCCCCTGTCGCTCATGCAGAGCGTAGCGGGACAGTCACAAACACGGGCATCAAATCCATCAACCACTTGCAGCGTGACCGGTGCCTAGTCTCGCGCCCCACTTCGCCAACGAC
>NZ_FMCI01000240.1 GCF_900091845.1 Streptomyces sp. SolWspMP-5a-2 | reverse complement strand
CTGCGGGGGGCCGTCGTCCGCGGGGGCGGGACGGCGGCGGGGGCCGCCGGGGGTGCGAGGCGGGGTGCCGGACGGCCGGCGCGAGTCGCCGCGGGTCGGCGGGCGGGTGCTGGTGCGCTGCTGGGCCCTGGTCATCACCTTGTGCATAGGGATCCCCGTTCCTCGGTCCTTGGCGCGGGCGCCGGTCTACCAGGAAGTAACTTAGTGTTGGGGATCTTGTACGGGCTGTGAGCGCCGCTGGCAAGGACACCGGGTACCGGGTCGCGCGGGGGCCGAGGTTCACCTGTGCGAGTGGTCCGGGGGTGGCGCGGGCCCGGGAACACGGGGGCGGACCGGGTGAGTCACGGGTGTCCGGGTGGACGTTTCGCGCCGGTGGGCGGGAACCCGAAAGGAGACACCCGCACGTATCCTGAGAGCCCTCCCCGGACCCTCGGCGGAGCCGACCGACCCCGAAGAGAGCGGCAGCCATGCGCGTCTACGTCCCCCTGACCCTCCCCGGTCTCGCCGAGGCGTACGGGACGGGCGGACTGGCGGCCGGGCCGTTCCTGGCGTACGCCGTCACGCCCGCGCTGCGCGAGTGGTACCGCTCCGAGGACACGGAGGAGCTGGAGTACGCGGCGCTCAACCGGGCCGCCCTCGGCTCCCTGCGGCTGCTGGCCGCCGACCCCGGGGCCGCCGGACGCCGGGTCGTGGTCGCCGTCGACGTGCCCGACGGCACGGTCGCCGCCGACCCCGACGCGCCGGGCGAGGTGCGGGTGAGCGGGTCGGCCGCGCTCGCGAAGGCCGCGTCCGTGCACGTCGACGCGGGGGACGCGGAGGCGGACGTGCGCGCGGCGGCGGCCGCGCTGGCGGCGGCGGACGGCGGGGACGGCGGCGCGCAGTCCGTGGTGGACGGCGCCGAGGACCACGAGCTGCTCTGGTACGCGACGCAGGAGATCCCGAACCTGGTCGGGGCCGGCGTCTGACGGACCGCCCGGCCTGCGGCCCTGCCGATTGTCAGTGGCGGCGGGTACGTTTTTCGGCATGGGGACGCAGACAGGGGCCCACATCGTGTGGGACTGGAACGGAACGCTGTTCCACGACAACGACGCGATCATCGGGGCGACGAACGCGGCCTTCGGCGAGCTGGGGCTGAGGCCGATCACGATGGAGCAGTACCGGGCGCTGTACTGCGTGCCGGTGCCGAAGTTCTACGAGCGGCTGCTCGGCCGGTTGCCCACGGAGGCCGAGTGGGAGGTCATGGACGCGACCTTCCACCGGTACTACGCCGAGCACCGGGTCGGCTGCGGGCTCACCGAGGGTGCGGCCGACCTGCTCGCCGGGTGGCGGTCGGCGGGGCGCAGCCAGTCCATCCTGAGCATGTACCTGCACGACGAACTGGTGCCGCTGGTACGCGGGTTCGGGATAGAACCGCACTTCCTGCGGGTCGACGGGCGGACCGGGCCGTCCGGCGGCAGCAAGGCCGATCACATGGTCCGTCACCTCGGCTCGCTCACCGGTGTGGACCCGGCCCGCACGGTGGTGATCGGGGACGCGGCCGACGACGCCGTCGCCGCCCTGCACGTGGGGGCGCGGGCCGTGCTCTACACCGGCGGGTCGCACGGCCGGGCCCGGCTCGAGGAGGTCGGCGTGCCCGTGGTGGACACCCTGGGCGAGGCCGTGGCGGAGGCGGAGAGACTCGCGGCGTGACGGCGTGGTCCCGCCCCGATGGCCGGCCGAGGGTCCGATACGCCGCCCCAACTCCTTCCGCCCCTGTGCAGAACGTCAAAGTTCCACCCCCTGTTTTGTACACATACGGCTCATGACGGAGCCCCCCGGCGGAGCGATAGCCTGGGTGGCGTGATCAGCGCGATAGTTCGCGGGGGCACTGTCGCCCCCGCCCCGCGCCCGGCGAACACGGACCACAACCGTGACCGGGCGGCGGTCGCTGATCTTCGCGGGCGGGACGGGAGTGCGAGAGCCTCCCGCGTGCCGCGCACATCCCCGGCGGCACCACAGAGATCAGTGTCACACCCGCCGGACGCGTCGGATATGGCTGATAAGCCCCCGCTCATCTCACCCTGCGGCATAGCGTCGGAACGGACCGGACACCCCGGGCCGTGGCGTCGAGCCGCAAAGGAAGAGACCGAACTTCCTTCTACGTCACGCAACGGCGCGCGACAGGAGCCAGAGGACAATGCAGACCAAGCTGGACGAAGCCAAGGCCGAGCTGCTGGAGAGGGCCGCTCGGGTAGCTGAGAACAGCCCGGTGGGTGGGCATCTACCGACCGGGAAGACGGACAAGGGCACTTCCGAGACCCCGGACACCCCGGACCGTGAGACGGTGCTCGCGTTCCTCCAGCGCTACTACCTGCACACCGCACCGGAGGACCTCGGCGACCGCGACCCGGTCGACGTCTTCGGGGCCGCCTACTCCCACTACCGGCTGGCCGAGAACCGACCCCAGGGCACCGCCAACGTCCGGGTGCACACCCCGACCGTCGAGGAGAACGGCTGGACGTGCAGCCACTCCGTGGTCGAGGTCGTCACCGACGACATGCCCTTCCTGGTCGACTCCGTCACCAACGAGCTGACCCGCCAGGGCCGCGGCATCCACGTCGTGATCCACCCGCAGGTCATCGTCCGCCGCGACGTCGCGGGCAGGCTCATCGAGGTGCTGCCCGCCCAGCCGGCCGCCGAGCTGCCGCACGACGCGCACACCGAGTCCTGGATCCACGTCGAGATCGACCGCGAGACCGACCGCGGCGACCTCAAGCAGATCACCGCCGATCTGCTGCGCGTCCTGTCCGACGTCCGTGAGGCCGTCGAGGACTGGGAGAAGATGCGCGACAGCGCGCTGCGCATCGCCGACGAGCTGCCCGCCGAGCCCGTCGCCACCGACCTGCGCGACCAGGACGTCGACGAGGCCCGCGAGCTGCTGCGCTGGCTGGCCGCCGACCACTTCACCTTCCTCGGCTTCCGCGAGTACGAGCTGCGCGACGACGACTCGCTCTCCGCGGTGCCCGGCACCGGCCTCGGCATCCTGCGCTCCGACCCGCACCACTCGGAGGAAGAGGGCCACCCGGTCAGCCCGTCGTTCGAGCGGCTGCCCGCCGACGCGCGCGCCAAGGCCCGCGAGCACAAGCTGCTGGTGCTGACCAAGGCCAACAGCCGCGCCACCGTCCACCGCCCCTCGTACCTGGACTACATCGGCGTCAAGAAGTTCGACGCCGAGGGGAACGTCGTCGGCGAGCGCCGCTTCCTCGGGCTGTTCTCGTCCGCCGCCTACACCGAGTCGGTGCGCCGGGTCCCCGTCATCCGCCGCAAGGTCGCCGAGGTCCTCCAGCGGGCCGGGTTCTCGCCCAACAGCCACGACGGCCGCGACCTGCTCCAGATCCTGGAGACCTACCCGCGCGACGAGCTGTTCCAGACGCCCCCCGACGAACTCCAGTCGATCGTCACCTCGGTGCTCTACCTCCAGGAGCGCCGCAGGCTCCGGCTCTACCTGCGCCAGGACGAGTACGGGCGCTACTACTCGGCCCTCATCTACCTGCCGCGCGACCGCTACACCACCGGCGTGCGGCTGCGGATCATCGACATCCTCAAGGAGGAACTGGGCGGCACCAACGTCGACTTCACCGCCTGGAACACCGAGTCGATCCTGTCCCGGCTGCACTTCGTGGTGCGGGTGCCGCAGGGCACCGAGCTGCCCGAGCTCTCCGACAGCGACAAGGAGCGCCTGGAGGTCAGGCTCGCCGAGGCCGCCCGCTCCTGGGCCGACGCGTTCGCCGAGGCGCTGAACGCCGAGTGCGGCGAGGAGCGCGCCGCCGAGCTGCTGCGCCACTACGCCAGCGCCTTCCCCGAGGGCTACAAGGCCGACCACACCCCGCGCGCCGCCGTCGCCGACCTCGTGCACATCGAGGCGCTCGACGAGGAGAAGGCGTTCGCGCTCAGCCTCTACGAGCCGGTCGGCGCCGCGCCCGAGGAGCGCCGGTTCAAGATCTACCGCAAGGGCGACGCGGTCTCCCTCTCCGCGGTGCTGCCGGTCCTCAGCAGGCTCGGTGTCGAGGTCGTCGACGAGCGGCCCTACGAGCTGCGCTGCGCGGACCGCTCCATCGCCTGGATCTACGACTTCGGCCTGCGCATGCCCAAGTCGCTCGTCGGCAACGGCGACTACCTCGGCGAGGACGGCCGCGAGCGGTTCCAGGAGGCGTTCGCCGCCACCTGGACCGGCAAGGCGGAGAACGACGGCTTCAACGCGCTGGTGCTGAGCACCGGCCTGTCCTGGCGGCAGGCGATGGTGCTGCGCGCCTACGCCAAGTACCTGCGCCAGGCCGGGTCGCCGTTCTCCCAGGACTACATGGAGGACACCCTCCGCAACAACGTCCACACCACCCGGCTGCTGGTGTCGCTGTTCGAGGCGCGGATGGCGCCGGAGCGGCAGCGGGCCGGGCACGAGATCGTCGACGCGCTCCTCGAAGAGGTCGACGCGGCCCTCGACCAGGTCGCCTCGCTCGACGAGGACCGCATCCTGCGCTCGTTCCTCACCGTCATCAAGGCGACCCTGCGCACCAACTTCTTCCAGGAGACCTCGGGCGGCACCCCGCACGACTACGTCTCCATGAAGTTCGACCCGCAGGCCATCCCGGACCTGCCCGCGCCGCGCCCGGCGTACGAGATCTGGGTGTACTCGCCGCGCGTCGAGGGCGTCCACCTGCGGTTCGGGAAGGTCGCCCGCGGCGGTCTGCGCTGGTCGGACCGGCGGGAGGACTTCCGCACCGAGATCCTCGGCCTGGTCAAGGCGCAGATGGTGAAGAACACCGTCATCGTGCCGGTCGGCGCCAAGGGCGGCTTCGTCGCCAAGCAGCTGCCCGACCCGGCCGCCGACCGCGACGCGTGGCTCGCCGAGGGCATCGCCAGCTACAAGACGTTCATCTCGGCGCTGCTCGACATCACCGACAACATGGTGGCGGGCGAGGTCGTGCCCCCGGCCGACGTGGTCCGCCACGACGAGGACGACACCTACCTCGTCGTCGCCGCCGACAAGGGCACCGCGACCTTCTCCGACATCGCCAACGGGGTCGCCGGGACGTACAACTTCTGGCTCGGGGACGCCTTCGCCTCCGGCGGCTCGGCCGGGTACGACCACAAGGGCATGGGCATCACCGCCCGCGGCGCCTGGGAGTCCGTCAAGCGGCACTTCCGCGAGCTGGACGTCGACACCCAGAGCGAGGACTTCACGGTCGTCGGCATCGGTGACATGTCCGGTGACGTGTTCGGCAACGGCATGCTGCTCTCCGAGCACATCCGCCTGGTCGCCGCCTTCGACCACCGGCACATCTTCATCGACCCGACCCCGGACGCGGCCGCCTCCTACGCCGAGCGCCGCCGCGTCTTCGAGCTGCCGCGCAGCTCCTGGGCCGACTACGACACCGGGCTGATCTCGGCGGGCGGCGGCGTCTTCCCGCGCACCGCCAAGGCCATCACCGTCAACGGGCACATCCGCGAGGCGCTCGGCATCGAGTCGGGCGTCACCAAGATGACCCCGGCCGACCTGATGAAGGCGATCCTCCAGGCGCGGGTCGACCTGCTCTGGAACGGCGGGATCGGCACCTACGTCAAGGCGTCGACGGAGTCCCACGCGGACGTCGGCGACAAGGCCAACGACCCGATCCGGGTGGACGGCGCCGACCTGCGGGTCAAGGTCGTCGGCGAGGGCGGCAACCTGGGCCTGACCCAGCTCGGCCGGATCGAGTTCGCGCTGTCCGGCGGCCGGATCAACACCGACGCCATCGACAACAGCGCGGGCGTGGACACCTCCGACCACGAGGTGAACATCAAGATCCTGCTCAACAGCCTGGTCAACGACGGCGACATGACCGTCAAGCAGCGCAACAAGGTCCTCGCCGGGATGACCGACGAGGTCGGCCGCCTGGTGCTGCGCAACAACTACGCGCAGAACACCGCGATCGCCAACGCGCTCGCCCAGTCCAAGGACATGCTCCACGCCCAGCAGCGGTTCATCCGCCACCTGGTGCGCGAGGGCCACCTGGACCGGGCCCTGGAGTTCCTGCCCACCGACCGCCAGATCCGCGAACGGCTCTCCCAGGGGCAGGGTCTGACCAGCCCCGAGACGGCCGTCCTGCTGGCCTACACGAAGATCACCGTCGCCGACGAGCTGCTGCACACCACGCTGCCCGACGACGACTACCTGCGCGGCCTGCTGTACGCGTACTTCCCGACCGACGTGCGGGAGAAGTTCGCCGAGCACGTCGACGCGCACCCGCTGCGCCGCGAGATCGTCACGACCGTGCTGGTCAACGACACCGTCAACACCGGCGGAACAACGTATCTGCACCGGCTGCGCGAGGAGACCGGCGCCTCTCTCGAGGAGATCGTCAGGGCGCAGACCGCGGCCCGCGCGATCTTCCGCTCCTCGCCGGTGTGGGACGCGGTGGAGGGTCTCGACAACACCGTCGAGGCCGCCGTCCAGACCCGGATCCGGCTGCACTCGCGGCGCCTGGTGGAGCGCGGCACGCGCTGGCTGCTCAACAACCGGCCGCAGCCGCTGCAGATCGCCGAGACGGTGGAGTTCTTCGCCGAGCGCGTCGAGCAGGTGTGGCAGCAGCTGCCGAAGCTGCTGCGCGGCGCGGACGCGGAGTGGTGGCAGCGCATCCACGACGAGCTGACGGCCGCCGGGGTCCCGGAGGAGCTGGCCACCCGGGTCGCCGGGTTCTCCTCGGCCTTCCCGGCGCTGGACATCGTCTCGGTGGCGGACCGCACGGGCAAGGAGCCGATGGACGTCGCCGAGGTCTACTACGACCTCGCCGACCGGCTGCGCATCGCCCAGCTCATGGACCGCATCATCGAGCTGCCCCGCGCCGACCGCTGGCAGTCCATGGCCCGCGCCTCGATCCGGGAAGACCTCTACGCGGCCCACGCGGCGCTGACCGCGGACGTCCTGGGCGCCGGGAACGGCACCTCGACGCCCGAGCAGCGCTTCACCGCCTGGGAGGAGAAGAACGCGGCGATCCTGGGCCGGGCGCGCACCACCCTGGAGGAGATCCAGGGCTCGGAGGCGTTCGACCTCGCCAACCTCTCGGTGGCGATGCGCACCATGCGCACCCTGCTGCGGACCCACTCGTAGGTCCGGGACCGAACGGGGCGAAGGCGCCCGGGACCGTCACGGTCCCGGGCGCCTTCGCCGTTCTCACGGGGCCCCGGGCCCCGGTGTCCGCGCGTCCCCGGCGGGCGGGGCGGGGCGGCTGCCGGGTTTCCTGCCGCCGTCGTTGGCGGTGAGCCAGCGCGAGAGGTCCCGCACGGCCGCGTCGATCTCGGCGTGCGCGTAGTGGTCCGGGTCCCAGCCGGCGTACAGGGAGACGACCAGCGGGCCGCCCCGGCAGGTCAGGGGGCGGGCGACCAGGTCGAACTGCGGATGGTCGAGGACGACGCAGACGCCGTGGCCGCCGGCCGCCAGCGCCTGGGCCATGGCCTCGGACTGCGGTTCGAAGGCGGGCCGCAGCGGTGTGCCCTGGTCGTACAGGGTGGTGTCGAGGGCGCGTCGCACGGCGCTGGTCCGGCCGCTGACGATGACCGGGTGGTCGAGCAGGCCGGCCAGTTCGAGGTCGCCGTTCTCCCGGGCCAGCGCGTGCGCGTCGGGCATCTGGGCGCTGATCCGGCGCCCGCCCAGGCGCAGCGCGGCCATGCCGCCCGGGGGCGGGCTGGTGGAGATGCCGATGTCGACGTCCCCGGCCCGCAGCCGCTCGTACACCTGGTCGGGTTCGCAGCCCCTGGCGTCGGCGAAGGGTCCGCCGAACTCGGCGACGAACGGCGCCACCAGGTGCGTGATGGTGGAGTTGGGGCAGGCCACCCGGAACTGCAGGGGGCTCTGCCCGGAGACGGCCTGGAGCAGCTCGGTGCCCCGGGCGGCGCGCAGGGTGAGGTCGCGCGCGATGGGCACGAAGCGCCGTCCGGCCGCCGTCAGGCGCACCCCGGTGCTGGTGCGGCGCAGCAGTTCTGCGCCCAGCTCCCGTTCCAGGGAGCGCAGTTGCCGGGAGACGGAGGGCTGCGCCACGTGGACGCGCGCGGCGGCGGCCGTCATCGAGCCGGTGTCGACCACCGCGAGGAAGTAGCGCAGCACCCGCAGTTCCATCGTGCCTCCGTCGTGTCGCCGGGCCGCCGCCATCGAGACGTCATGCCTTCGGGGTATGGCTGTGCAGCTCAGAAGGTACTGGACCGTATGGCCGGTGAGCTACGAAACTGAGGCGGACCGGACAACACCGTTCGAACGGGCACCCGCAGCGTCGCGGTCACCACAGGTCCTCACGCGGCCTTCCTCCGCGCACGGGCCGCACCCGCCGGCACCGCCGCTCATCCCCGGAGTCACCCATGCCCCTCGCCACGTCCACCCCTGACCGCAGAGCCAGACGTGCCACCACCGCGTCCTTCATCGGGACCGCCGTCGAGTGGTACGACTTCTACATCTACGGCACCGCCACCGCCCTGGTCTTCGGCAAGCTGTTCTTCCCCACCGCGAGCCCCGCCGCCGGCACCCTCGCCGCCTTCGCCACCTTCTGGGTCGGCTTCCTGGCCCGGCCGGTGGGCGGACTGATCTTCGGCCACATCGGCGACCGGCTGGGGCGCAAGAACGTCCTCGTCACCACCCTGGTCCTGATGGGGTCCGCCACCACCCTCATCGGGGTGCTGCCCACGCACGCCGACATCGGCGTCGCCGCGCCCGTCCTGCTCGTCCTGCTCCGCGCCGTGCAAGGCATCGCGGTCGGCGGCGAGTGGGGCGGCGCGGTGCTCATGGCCACCGAGAACACCGAGCACAAGCGCCGCGGACTGGCCGGGATGTGGGTCCAGCAGGGCTCGCCCGCCGGTGCGGTGCTGGCCTCCCTGGTCTTCATCGCGGTGGGCCACCTGCCCGACGACGCCTTCCTGTCGTGGGGCTGGCGGGTGCCGTTCCTGCTCTCCGCGGTGCTGGTGGTCATCGGTCTGGTCATCCGGCTGAAGGTCGCCGAGTCCACCGAGTTCGAGGAGGCCAGGAAGCGCGAGGACGCCACCCCGAAGATCCCCGTGGTCGAGCTGTTCCGCACCTCGTGGCCGCTGGTCCTGCTCGGCGTCGGCGCCAGCGCGATGGGCATCTCGTCCGCCTACTTCACCAACACGTTCGTGCTCTCCTGGGCCACCAGCGACCTCGGCGTGCACCGGCAGACCATGCTCGACATCCTGCTGCTGCTGGCGGTGATGCAGTTCCTGTGGCAGCCGCTCGCGGCGCTGCTGGCGCAGCGGGTGGGGACCGTGCGACTGATGGCGGGCGCGCTGATCGCCAACATCGTCGTCGCGGTGCCGATGTTCCTGCTGATCGCCACCCGTGACAGCACCCTGATCGGCGTCGGCCTCGCGCTCGGCGTGCTCACCGGGTGCAGCTACTACGCGCTGCTGGCCGGTTTCCTCTCCCAGGCCTTCCCCGTCCGGGTCCGCTACACCGGCGTCTCCATGGCCTACCAGCTGTGCAGCACCCTCATCGGCGGCTCCACCCCGCTGCTCGCCCAGTGGCTGCTCACCCGGGGCGGCGGGCACTGGCCGGTGGTCGGCTACTACATCGTGCTCCTGCTGCTGACGACGGTCAGCGTGCTGGCGCTGGCCCGGCGCCGCCCCCGGCCGGACGGCGACGCCGTGACCGGGGTCAGGGAGCCGGAGAGCCGACCCGCCCCGGCGTGATCCGGCCGCCCGCCCGAACGCCCCTCACCGATCCCCAGGAACCCGCCATGCACTTGGACGCCCTCTTCACCGACGGCCGCTTCACCACCCTCGACGCCGACCGTCCCACCGCCCACACCCTCGGGGTCATCGGGGGCCGGATCGTCGGACTCGACGAGCAGGTGGCCGGATGCACCGCCGACCGGGTCCACGATCTGCGGGGCGCCCCGGTGGTGCCCGGGTTCAACGACGCCCACCAGCACCTGAGCATGCGGGGCCGCCGGCTCCTCCAGCTCGACCTGCACGCCGGGGCCGTCCCCACCCTCGACGCCCTCTACGCGGCGGTGCGGGAGCGGGCGGCCGGGCTGGGGCCCGACGAGTGGATCTTCGGCGCCGGTTACGACCAGAACAAGATCGGTTCGCATCCGACGGCCGAGGCGCTCGACGCGGCGGCCGGGGGGCGTCCGGTCTGGCTGGAGCACGTCTCCTGCCACATGGGCGTGGCCAGCACGGCGGCCTTCGCCCGCGCCGGTTTCACCGGCCGGTACGGGGTGCCCGACCTCGACGGCGGGCACGTCGAGCGGGAGGCGGACGGCAGGGCGGTCGGCCTGCTCCAGGAGACCGCCCAGCACCTGGTGACCAGGGCGTTCCGGCCCACCCCCGCGGACGCGATCGTCGCGGCCATCGCGGCGGGCAACGACCAGGGCGTCACGGAGGGCATCACCAGCCTCACCGAGCCGGGCATCGCGGCCGCCGAGCACGTCGGGCACGGACCGGCCGACCTGCACGCCTTCCACCGCGCGGTGCAGGAGGGCGCGCTCAGGATCCGCACCACGGTGATGCCCTACATGACGGTCCTGCACGACCTGGGCGCCGTGGGCGACGGCGCCACCTGGTTCGGGCTCGACCTCGGGCTGCGCAGCGGCTTCGGCGACGACCGGCTGAAGATCGGCGCCACCAAGATCGCCACGGACGGTTCGCTGATCGGCCGCTCGGCCCACATGTGCTGCGGCTACCAGGACGAACCCGACAACGTCGGCTTCCTCCAGTTCGACGCCGAGTGGCTGCGCCGCACGATCACCGAGGCGCACCGGTGCGGCTGGCAGATCGCCGCCCACGCGATCGGGGACGCCGCCGTCGACGTCGTCCTGGACGCCTTCGAGGCCGCGCAGGCCGCGCACCCGCGCCCGGACGCCCGCCACCGCATCGAGCACTTCGCCGTCGCCTCCGACCGGCAGGTGCGGCGGCTGGTCGACAACCGGGTGATCCCGGTGCCGCAGGGGCGGTTCGTCTCCGAGATCGGCGACGGCATGATCACCGCGCTGGGTCCGGAGCGCGCCGAGCAGTGCTACCGCATGCGCAGCCTGCTGGACGCCGGGGCCGTCCTGCCCGGCAGCAGCGACGCCCCGGTGGCGCACGGCGCCCCGCTGCTCGGCATCCACGACATGGTCAACCGCCGCACCGCCGCCGGGGTCCCGCTGGCCCCCGCCGAGGCGGTCACCCCCGCGCAGGCGCTGTACGCCTACACGGTGGGGTCCGCCTACGCCGAGCACGCGGAGGACCGCAAGGGGCGGCTCGCCCGCGGCATGCTGGCCGACTTCGCGGTCCTCTCCGACGACCTGCTCGCCGTCGACCCCGGGCGGATCGACACCCTGACCGTGGGGGCCACCGTCATCGACGGCGAGGTCGTGCACGACGCGGGCGCGCTCGGCTGACGCTCAGGCGGAGGCCGCCGCCGGTGCCTTCGGCGCGGGCACGGCCTTCGGCTTCGCCTTGGGCTTGTCGCTCTTGTCGCCGGTGAACGCCTCGTACTCCTTGAGGACCTCGCCGGTGGGCCCGTCCATCCGCAGCTCGCCGCGCTCCAGCCACAGCACGCGGTCGCAGGTGTCCCGGATCGACTTGTTGTTGTGGCTCACCAGGAAGACCGTGCCCGCGTGCCGGCGCAGCTCGCGGATGCGGTCCTCGGAGCGCTTCTGGAAGCTGCGGTCGCCGGTGGCGAGGGCCTCGTCGATGAGCAGGACGTCGTGGTCCTTGGCGGCGGCGATGGAGAACCGCAGCCGGGCCGCCATGCCGGAGGAGTAGGTGCGCATCGGCAGGGTGATGAAGTCGCCCTTCTCGTTGATGCCGGAGAAGTCGACGATGCCGTCGTAGCGCTCCCGGATCTGTTCGCGGGACATGCCCATGGCGAGGCCGCCGAGGTAGACGTTGCGTTCGCCGGTGAGGTCGCTCATCAGGGCCGCGTTGACGCCGAGCAGGGAGGGCTGGCCGTCGGTGTAGATCCGGCCGTTCTCCACCGGCAGCAGGCCCGCGACGGCCTTGAGCAGGGTCGACTTCCCGGAGCCGTTGGTGCCGATCAGGCCGATCGCCTCGCCCCGGTGGGCCACGAACGACACGTTCCTGACCGCGTGCACCCGGCGCACCCCGGCCGCCTTCTCGGCCTTGCCGCGGCGCAGGATGCGGTTGAGGGCGGCGGTCGCGGAGCCGCGTCCCGCGCCGGTGCCGTTGACCCGGTAGACGATGTCGACGCCGTCGGCGACGACGGTGGGGACCAGCTCGGAGGTGTTCTCAGCCACGGCCGTACGTCTCCTCGGACTTCCAGAAGTAGATGAACCCGCCGACTCCGGCGATCAGCGCCCACGCGGTCGCCGCGGGCCACACGTGCGGCGGGAGCTGGCTCGCGTGGAAGCTGTCGATCAGCGCGAACCGCATGAGGTCGATGTAGACGGCGGCCGGGTTGGTCTCCAGCGCCAGTGTCACGAGGCGCGGCAGGTGGTCCTTCTGCGTGAGCTTGTCGATGCTCCACATCACCCCGGACACGTACATCCAGGTGCGCAGCACGAACGGCATCAGCTGGGCGATGTCCGGGGTCTTCGCACCCATCCGCGCCATGACCATCGCCACGCCCGCGTTGAACGTGAACTGCAGGACCAGCGCGGGCACGGCCAGCAGCCACGAGACGGAGACCGGCACGCCGAAGCAGAGCAGGATCACCACGAGGGCGCACATCGAGAACAGGAGCTGCTGGAGCTGCTGGAGGCAGAACGAGATCGGCAGCGCGGCCCGGGGGAAGTGCAGGGCCCTGACCAGGCCGAGGTTGCCGGAGATGGCGCGGGTCCCGGCGAGGATCGAGCTCTGGGTGAACGTCCAGATGAACACGCCCGTGACCAGGAACGGGATGTAGTCGGGCACGCCCCTCTTGGTGCCGAGCAGGATGCCGAAGATGAAGTAGTAGACGGCCGCGTTCAGCAGCGGAGTCATGACCTGCCAGACCTGGCCGAGCTTGGCCTGGCTGTACTGGGAGGTGAGCTTGGCGGTGGAGAAGGCGCCGATGAAGTGGCGCCTGGCCCACAGCTGGCGGACGTACTCCGCGAGGGTGGGGCGGGCGCCGCTGACCGTGAGGCCGTGGCGGGCGGCGAGCGCCGCGAGGTCGTCGCCGGGCGGGGCCGGCGTCGGGGGCGGTGTGTCGAGTGCCTGGCTCACATCCGCTGCTTTCGCTCGTAGGGGGAGGAGTCGGGGGAGTCCGGGGGGCCGGGGAGGGCGGCGCGGGATCCGGTGGGGAGGGGGCCGCGGTGGCCGCCCCGGGGAGCCGTCACCCGGTGTTTCCTTACGCTTCTCTTCACGTTCTCTTACGTCGGGACGGGACCGTATCGTCGCAACGTGAGAGTAGGCCCCTTCGACGTCGCAACGCAACCGTTTCGTCGTCACGCCCTATGCTGGTCGGCATGACGACGAACGCCGACGGGCCCCAGACGCGTCCGCGCCGCCGTGCCCCCGCCGGGGCGGCCGTACTCCGCGAGGACGTGACGGAGGCGATCCGGGCCGCCGTCTTCGAGGAACTGGCGGCCGTCGGCTACGCGCGGATGTCGATCGAGGGCATCGCCCGGCGGGCCGGGGTCGGCAAGACCGCGGTCTACCGGCGGTGGCGCTCCAAGCTGCACCTCGTCCTCGACCTGGTCTCGGCGATCGCCGTGCAGGGACTGCCCGCGCCCGACACCGGCTCCCTCGAAGGCGACCTGCGGCTGCTGTACGAGGTGACCTCCCGCGCCCTGCGCCACCCGGTCGCCTCGCAGATCATCCCGGACCTCCAGGCCGAGGCCGCCCGCAACCCGGAGATCGCCGAGGCGATGCAGAAGGCGCTGCGGGAGGGCCAGGACGGCGTCGCCAGCACGATCATGGGGGCGGCGGCGGAGCGCGGCGAGGTCCGCCCCGACGCCGACCCGGACCTCGCCCTGGACCTGATCTCCGGGCCGCTGTACTGGCGCGCGGTCGTCGTCCGCGGCCCCAAGCCGCCGAAGGGGTACCTGCCCGCGCTGGCCCGCGCCACCGCCGCGGCCCTCAAGGCGCTCTGAGCGCACCGC
>NZ_FMCI01000241.1 GCF_900091845.1 Streptomyces sp. SolWspMP-5a-2 | reverse complement strand
CGTTCGGCGGCCACGCCTGACCGGAGCCCGGGGGCGTGGTCAGGGGCTCGCCGTCGGTGGGGGCCGGCCGGCTGGTGCCGGGGACCCAGGACGCGCCGTTCCAGTAGCGGACATATCCAGGAATGGACGGGTCCGGGTAGTACCCCTCGCGGGGCCTGTCGTCACCGGGGGCCGGGGTGGGGGCGCTCATGTCCGTCGTCCCGTATCTGCTCGGGGGTCTGAAGGGGGCTCCACATCTATCAGACCGGTGCGTCCGGCACCGCCGGTCCCGCCGTACCCACCCCTTTCCGGGCAACGACGCGCACCGATCACACACGGGTGGAAAAAAATCTCTCCGAACCCGCGTAATGCCCGCCGACCACCGTGCTCTCCCCCTTCGTACGAGCCTCCACGAGAGGCCCGCGACGCGTGAGAGACCGGGAGAGAGAGGACACCCCTCATGCAGTACCAAGTGGTGGAACGCGAACTGGAGCTGAAGCTGATCCTGTCGCCGGAGCGGAGCATTCCGGTCCCGGCCCGCCTCGGCTACCGGGCCGACGACCCGTACGCCGTCCACGTCACCTTCCACATCAACTCCGAGCACCCGGTGAGCTGGACGTTCTCCCGGGAGCTGCTGGTGGAGGGGGTGTTCAGGCCGTGCGGCCACGGGGACGTGCGGGTGTGGCCGACGAAGTCGGAGGGGCGCAGCGTCGTCCTGATGGCGCTCAGCTCGCCGGACGGGGACGCGCTCCTGGAGGCGCCCTCGGCCCAGGTGTCGGCGTGGCTCGAACGGACGCTGCGGGTGGTGCCGCCGGGGACCGAGGGCGAGCAGCTGGGGATCGACGACGCGCTCGACCAACTGCTCGCCCGGTGACGGTGTCGCCGGGCGGCCGTCAGAACAGCTTGCCGGGGTTGAGGATGCCGAGCGGGTCGAAGACCTGCTTGATCTGGCGCTGGAGTTCCAGACCGACCGGTCCGATCTCCCGCGCCAGCCACTCCTTCTTCAGCACGCCCACGCCGTGCTCGCCGGTGATGGTGCCGCCGAGTTCCAGGCCGAGGGCCATGATCTCGTCGAAGGAGGCGCGGGCCCGGCGGGACTCGTCGGGGTCGGAGGCGTCGAAGCAGACGGTGGGGTGGGTGTTGCCGTCGCCCGCGTGCGCGCAGACCCCGATGGTGAGGCGGTGCTTCCCGGCGATGCGCTCGATGCCCTCGATCAGGTCGCCGAGCCGGGAGCGGGGCACGCACACGTCGTCGATCATGGTGGTGCCCTTCACCGCCTCCAGCGCGGGCAGGGCCGCCCTGCGGGCCTGGAGGAGCAGTTCGGACTCGGCCAGGTCGTCGGCGGGCACCACCTCGGTGGCGCCCGCGGCCTCGCACAGGGCGCCGACGGCGGCGAGGTCGGCGGCCGGGTCGTGGGTGTCGAAGGCGGCGAGCAGCAGGGCCTCGGTGGTCTCCGGGAGGCCCATGCCGGTGAGGGCGTTGACGGCCCGGACGGTGGTGCGGTCCATCAGTTCGAGGAGCGAGGGGACGTGGCCGCCGGCCATGATCGCGCAGACGGCGTCGCAGGCGGCCCGCGCGGAGGGGAACTCGGCGGCCAGCACGAGCTGTCGGGGCGGCTCGGGCTTGAGGGCGAGGACGGCGCGGACGACGACGCCGAGGGAGCCCTCGGAGCCGACGAACAGGCGGGTGAGGTCGTAGCCCGCGACGCCCTTGGCGGTGCGGCGGCCGGTGGACATCAGGCGGCCGTCGGCGAGGACGACGTCCAGGCCGAGGACGTACTCGGCGGTGACGCCGTACTTGACGCAGCACAGGCCGCCGGAGGCGGTGCCGATGTTGCCGCCGATCGTGCACGTCTCCCAGCTGGAGGGGTCGGGCGGGTAGGCGAGGCCGTGGGCGGCGACCGCGCGGGAGAGCGTCGCGTTGACGACGCCGGGTTCGACGACGGCGATCCGGTCGACCGGGTCGATCTCCAGGATGCGGTCCATCCTGACGAGGGACAGCACGACGCAGCCGTCGGTGGCGTTGGCGGCGCCCGACAGCCCGGTGCGGGCGCCCTGCGGGACGACGGGGACGCGCAGTTCGGTGGCGACGCGCAGGACGTGCTGCACCTCCTCCACGGTCCGGGGCAGGACGACGACGGCGGGCGCCCCGGCCGGGCAGAAGCTCGCCATGTCGGTGGCGTAGGAGGCGGTGACGTCCGGGTCGCTGAGCACGCTCCCGGCGGGCAGACCGGTGAGCAGGCGGTCGACGAGGTTGCCGGTGTCTTCGTCGCGGGGCGCTTCGATGCGGCTCATGATCACAGCGTCGCACCCGGGGCCATCGGTGTGAACCCCGTCGGCACCGACCGCAGCGTGTGCGGTCGGCTCGTCGTATTGACGCACAGTGAAGGACATGGAGATCGAGCGGGATGCACGGGCGCTGGGCCGACCGGGTGGCCTGGCCGGTGGGCCGCTGGGGAACCTGGCGGCGGGCGGCGAACCGCCCAGGAGACGGCGGCGCGGCCGGTGGATCGCCGCCGGGGTCGCCGTGAGCCTGCTCGTCGGCTGCGGCATCGTCCTGTGGCCGTCCCGGCACGGCGCCCCGCAGCCGCCCGAGCCCGCGCCGGGCGCGCAGGCCCTGGCCGCCGTCGCCCTCGGGGTGCCCGCCGCGCTGCCCGACCTCGCCGTGCTGATCGGGCAGCGGGAGGCCGAGGTGCGGTCCAGGCCGGGGGACGCGCACTCCTGGGCGGTCCTGGGGGCCGCGTACGTCGAGCAGGGACGGCGGACGGCCGACGCGGCGAACTACCCGCGCGCCGAACGGGCGCTGCGCGCCTCCCTGAAGGCGAAGCCGCGGGGCAACGCCGACGCGCTGGGCGGGCTGGCGGCGCTGGCCAACGCCCGCCGGGACTTCAGGACCGCCAGGACGTGGGGCGAGGCCGCCCTGAAGGCCGACCCGAAGCGGTGGACGACGTACCCGCTGCTGCTGGACGCGTACACCGGGCTCGGTGACCACAAGGCGACCGGCCGCACCCTGGACAAGCTGGCCGAGCTGCGGTCCGGGCCCGCCGGTCTCGCCCGGATCGGCGCGGTCTACCGGGACCGGGGCTGGCGGGAGGACGCGGCGGCCTCCCTGGCGGACGCGGCGGCCGGTGCCTCCACCCCGGCCGAGCAGGCGGCGTGGCTGGAGCGGGCCGGGCAGCTCTCGTGGGAGCGCGGGGAGCGCGAGGAGGCCCTCGCCCACTTCGACGAGGCGGTGCGCCTCGACTCCGACCAGCGGGCCGCGCAGGCCGGACAGGGCCGGGTGCTGGCGGCGCTCGGCCGGACGACGGAGGCGCTGAACGCCTACCGGGTGGCGCTCGCCGGGCAGCCGAACCCCCGCTACGCGCTCGAACTGGGCGAGCTGTACGAGTCGTTGGGGCTCGCGCGGGCCGCGAAGGTGGAGTACGACCTGCTGCGCAACCGGGTGCGGGCCGCGGCGGCGGGCGGGGTGGACGAGGAGCTGGTGCTCGGGGTGTTCGAGTCGGACCACGGCGATCCGGCCGAGGCGCTGCGCCGGTTGCGCGACGAGTGGCGGCGCCAGCCGGGCATCGAGGTGGCGGACGCGCTCGGCTGGGCGCTGCACCGCACCGGCGACGACCGGGAGGCGCTGCGGTTCGCCACCGCGGCGACCGACAAGGCGCACGGGGGCGGGGTGCGCAGCGCGCTGTTCGTGTACCACCGGGGCATGATCGAGAGGGAGTTGGAGCGGTACGGTCCGGCTCGCCGCCACCTCCAGGAGGCGCTGCGGGTGAACCCGTACTTCTCGCCGCTGCGGGCGCCGCTGGCCCGGCAGGCGCTGGCCGCCCTGGGCGACGTCCCGGACGAGCCGGTGCCGACGGGGGCCTCGACCGCCCGTCCGGTGACGCCGGGGTCCTGACGCGCGGGCGCGGGCCGGTCAGGCGGTGCCCTTCTTGACGTAGACGGAGAAGCGGCGGGCGCCCTCCCCCTCGGAGGCGAGGCCGAGGCAGAGCCAGGGGACGGGCAGGCGGCGGACGGCCACGCCCTCGGGTTCGCGGAAGGTCAGGGAGTACCCGGCCTCGGTGCGGCTGCGCTGGGCCAGGGCGCCGGTGCGCACGTCGAGCCGGGAGAGGTAGGTGTCGCCGTGTCCCGCGGGCGGGTTGGTGCGGGCGTCGTAGGCGGAGCCCGCGATCTGGTAGAGGGCGTCGCCGTGCAGCGCGTACCCCTGGAAGGGGGCGGCGGCGTCCGGGTGGGCGCCGGTCTGCGGGAAGTCGGCGACGGGGTCGGAGTAGTCGCGGGCGACGAAGGCGTCCAGGTCCCAGATCCGGTAGCGGGGCACCCCGGAGGCGCGGTAGCGCACGGCGATCCGGCGGGAGGCCATGCAGACGGTGGGCTGGTTGTTGGCCGAGGCGGCGATCGGGTGCCGGATGGCGACGTCGGCGCCGGTGCGGACGGCGCCCGCGGCGAAGTGGAAGCGGGTGACGCCCTGGCCGTAGCCGTTGCGGGCGTCGGCCTCGGTCCAGATCCACACGGTGCCGTCGGGTTCGTTCTGCACCCCGATGCTGACGCCGTGCCCGAAGCCGCGCAGGTACATCGCGCCCAGGCGCTTGCCCTGGTAGTCGAGTCGGTTCAGGCAGAGGTCGCCGGCCGCGTGGCCGGTGCGGGTGATCTGCAGGGCGTACAGGTGCCGGTGCACCTCGTCGAAGGCGAACGACTGGAGCACCGTCGGTTCCAGCAGGGTGTCCTTGCGCCACAGCCAGCGCTCGGCCGGCACGGCGAGGTCGATGGGGTCGGCCACGGTCTGCTCCCGGCGGTCGTGCGGGCACCCGGGCGGTGCCCGTACGACCATCAGAGCGTCAAGTGGCGCGTGATGCGCGTGGTTTGCCGGTGAAACCTCGCGAACCACAGGTGTTTCACAGGTTTCCGCGGCGCTCCTGCTCGCGCTCGATCGCCTCGAAGAGGGCCTTGAAGTTGCCCTTGCCGAAGCCCAGCGACCCGTGCCGCTCGATGAGTTCGAAGAACACGGTCGGCCGGTCCTGGACCGGCTTGGTGAAGATCTGCAGCAGGTAGCCGTCCTCGTCGCGGTCGGCGAGGATCTTCAGCTCGCGCAGGGTGTCCACCGGCACCCGGGTGTCGCCGACCCACTCGCCGAGGGTGTCGTAGTAGGAGTCCGGGGTGTCGAGGAACTGGACACCGGCGTCGCGCATGGTGCGGACGGTCTCGACGATGTCGTTGGTGTTGAGCGCGATGTGCTGGACGCCCGCGCCGCCGTAGAACTCCAGGTACTCGTCGATCTGGGACTTCTTCTTGGCGACGGCGGGCTCGTTGATCGGGAACTTGACCTTGAGCGTGCCGTCCGCGACGACCTTCGACATCAGGGCGCTGTACTCGGTGGCGATGTCGTCGCCCACGAACTCCTTCATGTTCGTGAAGCCCATGACGTTGTTGTAGAAGGCGACCCACTCGTTCATCCGGCCGAGTTCGACGTTGCCCACACAGTGGTCGATGGCCTGGAAGGTGCGCCGGGCGGGGGGCGCGGCGATCGGGCTCGCGGCGGTGTAGCCGGGCAGGTAGGGCCCGCTGTAGCCGGTGCGCTCGACCAGCGTGTGGCGGGTCTCGCCGTAGGTGGCGATCGCGGCGAGGACGACGGTGCCGTGCTCGTCCTTCACCTCGTGCGGCTCCACCAGCGGGCGGGCGCCGCGCTCGACGGCGTGCGCGAAGGCGCGGCGGGCGTCGGGCACCTCGAGGGCGAGGTCGACGACGCCGTCGCCGTGCTCGGCGACGTGCCGGGCCAGGAACTCGCCCCAGGGGGTGGCGGGCCTGATGACGGAGGTGAGGACGAAGCGGGCGGAGCCGCTCTCCAGGACGTAGCTGGCGGTCTCGCGGCTGCCGTTCTCCGGTCCGGAGTACGCGACCAGCCGCATGCCGAAGGCGGTGGAGTAGTAGTGCGCCGCCTGCTTGGCGTTGCCGACGGCGAAGACGACCGCGTCCATTCCCTTGACCGGGAAGGGGTCGGCCTGCCGGGCGGTCGTCTCGGGAGTGTGCTGTGTGGTCTGCGTCATAGCGAAAGCGTGTGGCCGGTTCGCAAGGTGCGCAATAGTTCGCGTTTTTGCTGGACATTCTGTTGAGCAGAATGGGGGTACGGGCGGTATTTCTGTACAGGATGACCATCATCGGAGGGCGCAGTGACGATCGATCGGCTGGACGGGCGCATCCTCGTGCTCCTCGCGCGGGAGCCCCGGATCGGGGTGCTGGAGATGTCCCGGCGGCTGGGGGTGGCGCGCGGCACCGCGCAGGCGCGACTCGACCGGCTTCAGTCGAACGGAGTCATCCGGGGGTTCGGTCCGCAGGTCGACCCGGCGGCCCTCGGCTACCCGGTCACCGCGTTCGCCACCCTGGAGATCCGCCAGGGCCAAGGCCCGGACGTGCGGGCCCACTTGGCGGGCGTGCCGGAGGTCCTCGAACTGCACACCACCACCGGCAGCGGGGACATGCTGTGCCGCCTGGTGGCCCGCTCCAACGCCGATCTCCAGCGGGTCATCGACCGGGTTGTCGGTTTTGATGGGATCGTCCGGGCCGCCACCGCGATCGTGATGGAGAACCCCGTTCCGCTGCGGATCATCCCGCTGGTGGAGCAGGCGGCCGAGGACGCCGACAGGACATAGCCGACCGGAGCCGGGGGTGGACGCGTGGACTTCTGGGACTACCTCGGCACGCAGCACCAGCAACTGCTCACGGACGCGTACCAACACGCCAGCGCCGTCTTCCAGTGCATGGTGGTGGCGACCCTGATCGGGGTGCTGATCGGGGTCGTCACCTACCGCAGCGGGTGGGCGGGCAACCTCGCCACCACGGCCACCTCGACGATCCTGACCGTGCCCTCGCTCGCCATGATCGGTCTGCTGATCCCGGTCGTCGGCCTGGGCGTGCCGCCCACGGTGATCTCGCTGACCCTGTACGGGCTGCTGCCCATCGTGCGCAACGCGATCGTCGGACTGCGGGGCGTCGACCCGGCCCTGGTGGACGCGGCCCGCGGCATCGGGATGTCCCGGACGATGCGGCTGCTGCGGGTCGAACTGCCGCTGGCGTGGCCGCCGATCCTGACCGGCATCCGGGTCTCCACCCAGATGCTGATGGGCATCGCCGCGATCGCCGCCTACGCCTCGGGACCCGGGCTCGGCAACGAGATCTTCCGCGGCATCGCCTCGCTGGGCAGCAGGAACGCGCTCAACCAGGTGCTCGCCGGAACCCTCGGGATCATCGTCCTGGCCCTGCTGTTCGACGCCGCTTACGTCCTGCTGGGACGGCTGACCATCTCCAGGGGGATCCGTGCCTGACGAGACTTCCACCACCGGCGCGACCATCGAGCTGGAGAACCTGACCAAGCGCTACCCGGGCAGTTCGGCACCCGCCGTCGACAACGTCAACATGGAGATCAAGGCGGGCGAGATCGTCATCTTCGTCGGCCCCTCCGGGTGCGGGAAGTCGACCACCCTCAAGATGATCAACCGGCTGATCGAGCCGACCGGCGGCCGGATCAGGATCGGCGGCGAGGACGTCACCGACATCGACCCGGTCAAGCTGCGCCGCAAGGTCGGGTACGCCATCCAGTCGGCCGGTCTCTTCCCGCACATGACCGTCGCCCAGAACATCGGCCTGGTGCCGAGGATGATCGGCTGGTCCTCGTCCCGGATCAGGGCCCGGGTGGAGGAACTCCTCGACCTGGTCGGCCTCGAACCGGGCGAGTTCAGGGGCCGCTACCCGCGCCAGCTCTCCGGCGGCCAGCAGCAGCGGGTGGGCGTCGCCAGGGCGCTCGCCGCCGACCCGCCGGTCCTGCTGATGGACGAGCCGTTCGGCGCCGTCGACCCGATCACCCGCGACCACCTCCAGGACGAACTGATCAGGCTCCAGCACGAGTTGCACAAGACGATCGTCTTCGTCACCCACGACTTCGACGAGGCGATCAAACTCGGCGACCGGATCGCCGTCCTGCGCGAGCACTCCCACATCGCCCAGTTCGACACCCCGGAGGCGATCCTCACCAACCCGGCGGACGACTTCGTCTCCGGGTTCGTCGGAGCGGGCGCGGCCCTGAAACGGCTCAACCTCACCCGGGTGCGGGACGTCGAGATCACCGACTACCCGACCGTCACCGTCGACGACCCGCTCCAGTCCATCTTCGACCGGCTGCGGGAGAGCGGCACCAACGAGATCCTGCTCCTCGACCGGCGCGGCCGCCCCTACAAGTGGCTGCGGCGCGGCGACCTGATGCGCGCCCGCGGCTCCCTGGCCCGCGCCGGAACCCTCGTCCACGACACGGTGACCAGGGACGCCACCCTGCGCGACGCCCTGGAGGCCGTGCTCACCGACAACGCGGGCCGGGTCGCGGTGACCGGACGGCGCGGCGAGTACACCGGCGTCGTCGACATGGAGACCCTCATGAACTCCGTGCACGAACTCCTCGACGCCGACCGGCTGGAGGCCATGGAGCACCAGCACGAACTGGAGGAGGCCCGCACCGAGCGCACCCACGCCGAGCAGGAGGGCGGCGAGGAGGAGGCGGCCCGATGAGCGGATCCGAGCCCCGGCGCCCGGCCGGGGAGCACGACGTCAAGGGACTCGCCTTCCGCGACGAGGGCGAGGCGGAACCGGAGGCCCCGCCGCCGGCCCCCGCCCGGCCACCGCGCCGGATCACCTGGCAGCGGCTGACGATCCTGCCCGCCTTCCTCGCGGCGCTGCTGCTGGCGACCTGGCTCTGGTTCCAGCAGGCGCACCTCGACGCGATCTCCAGGAACGCCCTCTCCCACGGACAGGTCTCCAAGGCGCTGCTCCAGCAGATCCAACTCGTCGTGATCTCCACGTTCTTCGTGCTGATCATCGCGATCCCGCTGGGCATCCTGCTGACCCGGCGGATGTTCCGCAAGGCCACCCCGTTCGCGACGGCGCTGGCCAACATGGGCCAGGCGACCCCCGCGATCGGCCTGCTGGCGCTGCTGGTGATCTGGCTCGGCACCGGCATGAAGGCGGCCCTGATCGGCATCATCGTCTACGCGGTGCTGCCGGTCCTCTCCAACACCATCGCCGGACTGCGCGCCAACGACCCCACCCTCCTGGAGGCCGCCCGCGGCATCGGGATGTCACCGCTCGGCGTGCTCGGCCGGGTCGAACTCCCGCTGGCCGTCCCGCTGATCCTCGCCGGGGTGCGCACCGCGCTGGTCCTCAACGTCGGCACCGCCACGCTCGCCACCTTCGGCGGCGGCGGCGGACTCGGCGTGCTGATCACCACCGGCATCACCAACCAGCGGATGCCCGTCCTGGTCCTCGGCTCGGTCCTCACCATCTCGCTCGCCCTGCTCGTCGACTGGCTCGCCTCGCTGGCCGAACTCCTGCTGCGCCCGCGCGGACTCGAGGTGCGGACATGAGGGCGGCGGCGCGCATCGCGCTGGCCCTGACGGTGCTCGGGGGAACCCTGGCGGCCGCCTCCGGCTGCGGACTGACCAGCGGCTCCCCCATGGTCGACGACGTGAAGCCCGGCACCGTCGGGCGGGGCCTGCCCCTGAAGGGCGCCCATCTCACCGTCACCTCCAAGGAGTTCACCGAGCAGCTCATCCTCGGCGCGATCATGGGCATCGCCTTCGAGGCGGCCGGCGCCGACGTCCTGGACCGCACCGGCATCCAGGGCTCCATCGGCGCCCGCGAGGCCGTCAAGAGCGGCGAGGCGACCGGCATGTACGAGTACACCGGCACCGCCTGGATCACCTACCAGGGCAACAGCAAGCCGATCCCCGACCCCGACGCGCAGTGGCGGGCGGTCCGGGCGGCCGACCTGAGGAACGGCCTGACCTGGCTGGCGCCCTCCGCCCTGAACAACACCTACGCGCTCGCCATGAACGAGGCCAACCACAAGAAGTACGGCACCGGCGACCTCTCCGAGGTGGCCGCGCTGGCCAGGAAGGACCCCGGCGCGGTGACCCTCTGCGTGGAGAGCGAGTTCGCCAACCGCGCGGACGGACTGCCCGGCATGGAGAAGGCGTACGGGATGAGCCTGCCCGCGAAGAACATCACCCAGATGGACACCGGGATCATCTACACCCAGGCAGCGAAGGGCAGTTGCACCTACGGCGAGGTGTTCACCACCGACGGGCGCATCAAGTCGATGCACCTGGTGGTGATGGCCGACGACAAGAAGTTCTTCCCCAACTACAACGCGGCACCCGAGATCAACTCCAAGGCCCTGAAGGAGCATCCGGCGATCGCGGAGGTCCTCGCCCCGGTCACCCGCAAGCTCGACAACACGGTGGCGCAGACCCTCAACGCCAAGGTCGACGTGGACGGCCAGGACCCGCACGACGTCGCCCTGACCTGGATGAAGCAGGAGGGGCTGGTGAAGGAGGGCTGAGCCGGGAGGCGTCGCGACCCGGTCGGTCGGTCGCCGCCTAGCAGGACGGGACGGCGCCCTTGCCGGTGGAGAGCGCGGTGAGCGCGCCGACCGCGCTCTTGAGGGTGGTGACCGGGATCAGCCGCAGCCCCTCGGGCAGCTCGGACCTGGCGTCGGAGCACTCCGCCCTGGGCACCAGGAACACCGTGGCGCCGTCCCGGCGGGCCGCCATCGTCTTCAGCGGCACCCCGCCGACCGCGCCGACCGTCCCGTCGTCGCCGATCGTGCCGGTGCCCGCGATGGTCCGGCCGCCGGTGAGATCGCCGTCGGCGCCGTCGCCGTTCAGCTTGTCGATGATGCCGAGGGTGAACATGAGCCCGGCGCTGGGGCCGCCGACGTCGGCCAGCCGCAGGGTGACCCGGACGTCGTCGTCCGACAGACGCAGATAGTCGAGGGCGGCCCGGGTCGCCGCGTCCTGGGACTCCTTCATCTGCGCGGTGTTGTGCTGCTCGATCTCCTTGACGCTGTCGCCGCTCGGGTACACCGCGTCCCGCGGCATCACCGCCCGGTCGGTCGCGAACCACGCGTCGACGACCTGGCCCAGCGAGATCCGGGTGTCCGGGTTGGTCGCCTCGATCGTCGTCATCCGCAGCTGCCCGGTCGTCGCCCGGGTCTTCGCGCCCGAGATCGTGATGACCTCGGTGCCCTTGTTGCGGCCCAGCACGTCCGCCGTGATGCCGGGCTGCGCCAGCGAGAACGGCAGCGGCGCGAAGACCGCGGTGGCGAGCAGCGCCGCGACGGGCAGGGCGCAGACGGCGAGGGCCCAGGGGCGCGTGAGACGAGAGAGCACGGGATCAATCTAACGCGACGGTGTTCACGCACCGGTGGACGGGGCGTGGCCGCTCCCGGCCCGCACGCCCCCCGGCCGGGCTCAGCGCAGCGCCTCGGCCACCTCGCGGGCCGCGTCCATCACCCGGGGACCGACCCGCTCGGGCACCGCGTCGGCGAGCATCACGACCCCGACGCTGCCCTCCACCCCGGTCACCCCGAGCAGGGGAGCCGCGGCGCCGCTCGCCCCGGCCTCCAGCTCACCGTGGGTGAGGGTGTAGCCGGGGTCGCCGGGCGGCTGGGACCGCGCGGAGAGGATGGCCCGGCCCGCCGCTCCCCGGTCCAGCGGATGCCGGAACCCGGCCCGGTACGCCACGTGGTAGTCGGTCCAGGTCGGCTCGACGACGGCCACGGCGAGCGCGTCGGAGCCGTCGACCAGGGTGAGGTGCGCGGTCGCCCCGATGTCCTCGGCCAGCGAGCGCAGGGCGGGCAGCGCGGCCTCCCTGACCAGTGGATGCACCTGCCGTCCGAGGCGCAGCACACCGAGCCCCACCCGGGCCCGGCCCCCGAGATCACGGCGCACCAGGGTGTGCTGCTCCAGCGTGGCGAGCAGCCGGTACACCACCGTCCGGTTGACTCCGAGTCGCTGCGACAGCTCGGTGACGGTCAGTCCGTGGTCGGTGTCGGCCAGCAGCTTGAGGACGCGCAGTCCCCGGTCGAGCGTCTGCGAGGTCTCCGCGGTCACGACGCCCACTCCTCCAAGGGTGAGGTCGGCGTCCCCCGTCGCGTCGGATGCGCCGCCGAGTCCCGTCGGCGACGCGCGTCAGAGGCCGCCGATCGGCCGGCGGCCCGGCCTGGTGGCGGGGCCGCGTCGCTTCACGGCTGCGCTCCGCGGCGGCGCTGCCACGGGGCGTGTGCGTAGCGGGACAGTAGCGAAGGGGGTTCGCTCACCGGAAGCCTCCGTCCAGAATCCGGTCACCCCCCACCCCGACCCACCCCGATTCACCCCCATATGCCCCTACCTCGAATCCCCGGGCCCAGGAAAGCGCCCTGAAGGGGCAGGGGGAACGGCGCGAGAACCTCCAGTCCCCGCTAAGAACAGACGCCCCGAAGGGGCACGGGGAACAGCGCAAGCCCCTGACCCCCGGCAAGGACAGGCGCACCAAAGGGGCGCGGGGAACTGCGCGAGCAACCCCCACCACCCGCACCCGACCACCACACCGCAAGCCCCCGGCCCCAACCCCGGCCCCAACCCCGGCACACAAAACAAGGCCCGCGAAAACCCCCGGCGACAAACCGCCCCGCCCGGAGGGCTACCGCATACGCGTGGCCCACTCCTGCACCTTGGCCACCCGCTGCCGCAACTGCCCCGCGGTCGCCTCCGCACTCGGCGGCCCCCCACACACCCGCCGCAACTCGGTATGGATCACCCCGTGCGGCTTCCCGCTCTGATGGACATACGCGCTGACCATCGTGTTCAACTGCTTGCGCAGCTCCATCATCTCCTTGTGGGAGACCACGGGCCGCCGCTCGGCGGGCAGTTCGAGAAGATCGGCCTCGTCGTCCGGCTTCTTGCGGCTGTGCGCGATCTGCCGCGCCTGCCGCTTCTGGAGCAGCATCTGCACCTGGTCCGGCTCGAGCAGCCCGGGAATCCCGAGGTAGTCCTGCTCCTCCTCACTGCCCGGGTGCGCCTGCATACCGAACTCGGCGCCGTCGTAGAGGACCCGGTCGAAGACGGCCTCGGACTCCAGCGCCTCGAACGAGAACTGCTCCTGCTCGCCGGTGTCCTCGTCCTGCTCCTTGTTCGCCTCCTCCATCTCCTTCTCGGACTCGGCGTACGGGTCCTCCTCGCCCTCCTTCTTGGGCTTGTCGAGGGCGTGGTCGCGCTCGACCTCCATCTCGTTGGCGAAGGTGAGCAGATCGGGCACGGTCGGCAGGAAGACCGACGCGGTCTCGCCGCGCCGCCTGGAGCGCACGAACCGGCCGACGGCCTGGGCGAAGAAGAGGGGCGTGGAGATCGTCGTCGCGTAGACCCCGACGGCCAGCCGCGGCACGTCGACGCCCTCGGACACCATGCGGACGGCGACCATCCAGCGGTCCGTGGAGCTGCTGAAGTCGTCGATGCGCTGCGAGGCCCCGGTGTCGTCGGACAGGACGACGGTGGCCTTGGTGCCGGTGATCTCACGGATCAGCTTGGCGTAGGCGCGCGCGGAGTCCTGGTCGGTCGCGATGACGAGCGCCCCGGCGTCCGGGATGCCCTTCCTGACCTCGGTCAGCCGCTGGTCGGCGGCGCGCAGCACGCTCGGCATCCACTCGCCGCGCGCGTCGAGGGCGGTGCGCCAGGCCTGGCTGACGGCGTCCTTGGTCATCGGCTCGCCGAGCCGGGCGGCGATCTCGTCACCGGCCTTGGTGCGCCAGCGCATGTTGCCGCTGTAGGAGAGGAAGATGACGGGACGCACGACGCCGTCCGAGAGCGCGGACCCGTACCCGTACGTGTAGTCGGCGGCGGACCGCCGGATACCGGCGTTGTCCTCCTCGTACGTCACGAACGGGATCGGGTTGGTGTCCGAGCGGAACGGCGTACCGGTGAGCGCGAGCCGCCGGGTGGCCGGTTCGAAGGCCTCCAGGCACGCCTCGCCCCAGGACTTGGAGTCACCGGCGTGGTGGATCTCGTCGAGGATCACCAGGGTCTTGCGCTGCTCGCTGCGGTTGCGGTGCAGCATGGGCCGCACGCCGACACCCGCGTAGGTGACGGCGATCCCGTCGTAGTCCTTGCCGAGCGGGCCCGCGCTGTACTCGGGGTCGAGCTTGATCCCTATGCGCGCGGCGGCCTCGGCCCACTGTTTCTTCAGGTGCTCGGTCGGCGCGACCACGGTCACCTGCTGCACGACGTGGTGGTGCAGCAGCCAGGACGCGAGGGTGAGGGCGAAGGTCGTCTTCCCGGCGCCCGGCGTCGCCACCGCGAGGAAGTCACGCGGCTGCTCCTGGACGTACTTCTCCATCGCGCCCTGCTGCCAGGCGCGCAGCTTGCTTGCGGTGCCCCACGGCGCGCGGCCGGGGAAGGCCGGGGAGAGGTGGTGGGAGTGGGAGGAAGCGGCGGTGGTAGTCACGGTCTCCGTAGCAAGGGGGTCGGGCGGTCCGCGACCCGGCGTCCGGCCGGCTCACGCACGTCTACGTATGACAACCGGGCCACCCTACCGGCGCCCCGCCCCGGCCCACGCGCGGACAAGCCAGGGAGGCGCCCGGTTGGGACTCACGTCACAACCGCCCCACCGGGTTCACGCGCGGACGCCCCGGAGAGTCCGACGCCTCAAATTCCGAGGCGCACCACCCCTGCGCGCGGGCGTGCGCGGCACGAGCGGGCGCCCTCCCGGCCGCTGGGGAGCCTTGCCGGACCTAGGCGTCCGATCCGGCGCGCGCCGGTTCGGTCACCCGGGTGGCGACCCAGGCACCGGCCAGGGCGACGACGGCCATCGGCAGGAAGACGGCGGCGAAGGCGGCCGGGTGGGAGCCGGTGCCGGTCGCGGTGGTGGCCGTGTGGGCGACCGTGCCGCCGCCGAGGGCCGCGAAGGCCGCGCCGCCCGCCGCGAGCAGGACGACGTTGGAGAGGCCGTCGGAGATCTGGAGCGCGGCGGAGTTGGCCCCGGCCTGCTCGGGGGCGGAGAGCCGCAGCATCATGACGCTGCTGGAGGCGATGACCAGCCCCATGCCGAGGCAGCCGAACGCCCAGGCGACGGCGACGATCCAGACCGGGACGGCCGGGAACAGGACGGTCGGCGCGGTGGCGACCGCGGCGGCCACCAGCACCATGCCGCCGGTCATCAGCCGCACCCGGTGGGGCTGCATGCGGGCGCGTGCCTGCACCCAGGAGCCGAGCGCCCAGGTGGCGCCGCCCGCGGCGAGGGAGAACCCGGCGAGCGTCGGGGAGAGCCCCCGCTGGGTGACGAGCATCAGCGGCACGAAGGACTCCGCCGCGATGAACGACCCGGCGGCGACACCGCGCAGCAGCACGACCGACGGCAGTCCGCGCGCCGCCCGGTAGGTGCCGCGCGGGAGCAGCCCCAGCACGGCGGGCACGAGCAGCGCGGCACCGGCGACGGCGGGCAGGACGGAGATCCAGCGCAGGTCCTGGGCCCCGTACTGGAGGAGCCCGGCGCCCAGGGAGATGCCGAGGGCGAGCCGGATCCGACGCCGGTCGAGGGCGCTGTCGGCGGGGGCCGCGGGGTCGGGGGACGCGGCGAGCCTGCGCATCCGCGGCAGGGCGAGCCCCATGGGCAGCAGCACCAGCACGGGTATCCCGAGGAAGACCCAGCGCCAGCCGAGGTGTTCGGTGACGGCTCCGGAGGCGAGCGGTCCGACGACGGACGGCACGACCCAGGCGGCGGCGAACGCGGCCATGATCGAGGGCCGCAGCCGCTCCGGGTAGGCCCGTCCGACGACGACGTACAGGGCGACGATGACGAGCCCCCCGCCCAGCCCCTGCACGGCCCGGCCGAGGATGAACAGCCACATGGCCTGGGCGGTCCCGGACACCACGAGCCCGGCCGCGAACGCCCCGATGCCCCCGGCCAGCGGCCCGAGCGGCCCCCTGCGGTCGGCCCACTGCCCGGCGAGGACCATGCCGAAGAGGCTGGTGGTGAAGTAGGAGGAGAAGGCGAAGGCGTAGAGGGAGACCCCGTCCAGCTCCCGGGCCGCTACCGGCATGGCGGTCCCCACGGCCGTGGCCTCGAAGGCGATCAGCAGCACGACGGAGACGATCCCGATGCTGAGGGCCCGGTACGTCCGCCCGAGCACCCCTTCCTCGTCGGTTCCGGCTTCCCCGCTCGCGACCACGCTGTCCTGCGACTCAACGACTCCCATGGCCGCCAGAGTAAGCGCCGAACCGTACTTTCACCCCTGTCGGGAGACGGTCATGTGATCGGCCGATGGTCGTACGCCCCGGGGCCTTTCATGAACGCGGTATGGCAGTCCCGTTGCACGGCACCCGACACCCTTGCCCCCGCCCCGAGCCCCTCCGTAACGTCGTCCCCACGAACACGGCCGTGTGCCCGAGTGGCTTAGGGACTCGCCTGCAAAGCGAGGTACGTGGGTTCAATTCCCGCCACGGCCTCTGACTGGCCCGCCCAGGCAGAAGGGGCGGCACCCACCGAGGGTGCCGCCCCTCGGCGTGCGGGCACTGCCCCGATCGCGCGGGCGGCACCCCGGCCCGCTCCGGGACGGCGTCCCCGTGATCGGCGTCCCGCTGTCGCCCCCGGATCAGCCCCCGCTCAGAGCACCCCGCCCGCCTCGTCCTGGAACGCCTCTGTCCAGTAGTGCCAGTCCGTCGGGGGGAGGGAGACCGCCGTCGGGTCTATCGCCGCCAGCGTCTGGAGCATCGTCGTCGCCAACTGGTCGTACGCGTCCGTCGACAGTTCGTTGGACAGGTCCTCGTCTATCGCCCGCTCCCGGTGCAGGAGCCAGAGCGTGAAGGCGAGCGTGGAGACGTCCGTGTTCAGGGGCGTCAGCGTCCCGTCGTGCTCGCTCCAGTTCAGGATCGCGCCCGTCAGGCCGTCGATCACCAGGCTGTTCTCCTCGACCAGGTGGCCGAGGCGGATCAGCCGTTCCGCGTGCGCGGGCAGCGCGGCGCCGTCCTCGTCGGCGTAGTGCTCGGGGAGCGTCGGCAGCGGGACGTCCGTGTCCAGGTGGAAGAGCAGCCCGTCCTCCGGCAGCCCCGTCTCCCGCAGGAACCGGCGGGTCGGCTCGTGGGTGAGCGTCGGCGGGAAGTCGAGCTCCTCGAAGCGCCACACCGCGCCCTGCCCGAACTCCTTGTCCAGCAGACGGCCCGGCAGTTCGAGCGCGAGGCCCGACGCCGCGCCCGGCGCGGGCACCAGGGACAGCGGGCGGATCAGCGCCGTCATCTTCCAGAACGGGGACAGCTCGCCCTCCGCGTCCTCCTCGAACAGCGCGAGCAGTTGACGGGACGCCTCCACGGCCGCCTTCTGCCCGTGCCTGCCCGCGAAGGAGGCGAACCGGCCCCGCAGTCCCGCCAGTTCGTCCGCCGCGGTGGCGAACGAGACCAGCGTGCGCAGCGACGGCGCCAGCGGGGCCGGGTCCATCAGGTCGGGGCGGTCGGGCAGGAAGAACGTCGTCGCGATCGCGCCCGTGGCACCGTCCAGGATGATCGACTCGGTGTCGACCGCGCCCGGCGCGCGCAGGGCGCCTATGACGAGCTGGTCCCGCAGTTCGGCCGAGAGACCGGCCGCGTCGGCGCCGCCGGTGGTGTCGGCCACCGTGCGCAGGCCGGTGCCGCGCAGGTCGTCGAAGGTGAACAGGCCGTTCGCGCCCGGCAGTCCGGGGCCGGTCAGCCAGCCCCTGGTCGCCGCGTGGGTGATGTAGGGATCGAGTTGGTCCTCGGTCAGAGTGATCGCCGGTACGGCGATGTCCGTCGTGCTCATCTTTCCGTTCCCCCGGAGTCTTCCCGCGCTCTGTCCCCTCGCGGGGCGTCGGTGGACGGGCGGGACCGTCCGCCGTCTCCCACCGTCCAGAACCCTACGCCCCGCCACTGACAATGCCCTTGCCCCCGCGCTGACCTGCCCCGACCTCCCGGGCGAGGGGAGAAGCCGGTGCCTGGTGCCTGTCCTCGCGGCGGTCCCGCCTGCCGGCCGCCGATTGCCACGGCCGGTCGCCGTAGCCGGTGGGCGATCGGCAGGGTCCCGTCGTCGATCGTCGGTCGCCAGTCGCCGGTCACAGCTCCCCGACGTCGGTCGGCGGTCGGCGGTCGGCCACGAGCGACCGGCGATCTGCGATCAGCCATCGGCCCGTCATGTGCGTGATCCGCTATCGCCGGGGCGCCGGCCACCGGTCGCCCGCGCTCGTCCGCCGGTTCCCGGGACGACGTCCCTCTCAGAAGACGTCGGCCCGGCCCGAAACGTTCCCTTCCCGGCCGCGGACATCACGCCGCCGGAGCCGCCCCGGCGCCCTCACCGAGCGAACACCCCCGGGGGGGGACCCGCCCCCGAGCGACCCCGCCACGGAGCCCTGCCCGGCGAACCCGCCCCGGGCGCCCGCCCGGTGAGCCCGCGCCGCAGCGCGCGCGAGCCCCGTCACTGCTGCTGGGTCGTCACCACCGCCGCCTGGGGGCGGATCGGAAGGCGGTTGACCGGGCGGCCGGTCGCCGAGCGGACCGCCGACGCGATCGCCGCGGGGGACGTCACCACCGGCACCGCGCTGACCGCCTTCGCGCCGAACGGCGCGACCACGTCCCGCTCCTCGACCAGCTTCACGATCCGGATGTCGGGGGTGTCCAGGGCCGTCGGCAGGCAGTACCCGGTCAGGTCGGGGTGGCGGACGAGTCCGCGCGCGGTGCGCAGGTTCTCGGTGAGCGCGATGCCCACGCCCTGGGTGACCGCGCCCTCGATCCTGGCCACGAGCTGCGCCGGGTTGAGCACCCGGCCGACGTCCTGGGCGAGCGCCAGTTCCACCACCCGCACGGAGCCCAGCTCGATGTCGACGTCGACGACCGCGCGGATCGCGCAGAACGCCATGCCGACGAACGCGTCGCCCTGGCCCGCGCCGTCCAGCGGCTCGGTCGGGTGCGGGCGGCACTGGGCGGTGGCCCACAGTTCCTTGCCGTCCATGGCCTCGGCGACGGTCGTGGAGAGCACGCCGTCGTACGAGGTGATCTTGCCGTCGGTGATCTGGAGCAGCTCCGTGGACATGCCGAACTTGTGCGCGAGCGGCTGCAGGAGCTGGGTGCGGACCATCTTCGCCGCCCGCTCCACCGCCCCGCCCGAGACCCAGGTGTGCCGGCCCCGGCTGCCGGGGCCCGCCGGCGGCTGGTCGGTGTCGACGGGCGCCACGTGCACCTCGTCGATGCCCAGGGTCTCCTGGACGATCTGCCGGGCCAGCGTGGTGAACCCCTGCCCGGTCTCGACGGCCGCGCAGAGCACGGTGGCGACCCCGTCGTGGACCTTGACGGTCGCCGTGGAGACCTCGTCGGCGCCCTCGGCGCCGAGCATGTGCACCATGCCGAGGCCGTAGCCGACGCCCCGGCGCACGGCGCCCGGTTCGCCCGCGCCCTCGGGTCCGCCGGGCAGCAGCCACTCGTCCTCGGGGGTGTCCTTGGGCAGCGGCGGCAGCGGGAACTCGCGCACCGCCTGGAGGAGTTCGGCGACCGGCGCGGGGCAGGTCACGGTCTGCCCGGTGGGCAGGACGTCGCCGGTGGCGAGCGCGTTGCGCAGGCGCAGGTCGGCCGGGTCGACGCCGAGCCGCTTGGCGAGCTTGTCCATCTGCGCCTCGTAGGCGGCGCACACCTGCATGGCGCCCTCACCGCGCACGTGCCCCGAGGGCGGGTTGTTGGTGCGCACCGCCCAGCCCTCGATGAACGCGTTCGGGACGACGTAGGGGCCGCAGGCGAAGCCGACGGCGGCGGCCAGCGCCTCCCCCGAGGTGTCCGCGTAGGCGCCCGCGTCGAGCAGGATCTGCGCCTCGACCTTGACCAGCCTGCCGTCGGCGTCGGCGTGGTGGCGGTAGCGCAGCAGGGTGGGGTGGCGGTGGACGTGCCCGAGGAACGACTCCTCGCGCGTGGCGGTGAGTTTGACCGGGCAGCCGGTCTTCAGGGCGAGCAGGCCGAGCGGGAGCTGGAAGCCCTGGTCCTCGCGGTCGGCGGTGGAGCCGGGCACCCCGGTGACGACGATCTTGACGCGTTCCGTCTCCAGGCCGAAGCAGGCGGCGGCGGTGTCGCGGTCGGTGTGCGGGTCGGTGGAGGCCAGGTACAGCTCGACGCCGCCGTCGGGGCGGGGCACGGCGAGTCCGGCCTCGGCGCCGATGGGGGCGGGGTCCTGGCGGCCGATGCGGTAGAGGCCCTCGACGACGACCTCGCCCGCCGCGTCCGGGTCGCCGTGGCGCAGCGGGATGTGCCGGATCAGGTTGCCGTCGGGGTGCAGCGGCTCGGCCTCGAAGGCCTGTTCGGGGTCGGTGACCGGGTCGAGCACCTCGTACTCGACGATGACGGCGGCGGCGGCCATCCGCGCGGTGTCGGGGTGGTCGGCGGCGACGGCGGCGATGGGCTCGCCGTGGTGGCGGACCACCTCGGAGGCGAAGACCGGGCGGTCGGCGGTGCCGCGGCCGTGGCGCGCGGTGCCGGGGACGTCCTCGTGGGTGATGACGGCGCGGACGCCGGGCATGTCGCGCGCGTGGGTGGTGTCGATGGAGACGACGCGCGCGTGCGCGTGCGGGGAGCGCAGGACGGCGGCCCACAGCAGGCCCTCGGCCCACAGGTCGGCCGCGTACGGGAAGGTGCCCTCGGTCTTCGCGCGCGCGTCGGCGGCCGGGAGGGAGACGCCGAGGCCGTGCGGGATCGGCTCGGGGGCCGGTGCTGCCTCCGCGGCGGTGGTCGCGGTGGCGGCTTCGTTGGTCACGCCTGGCCTCCGTCCTGTCCGTACGCCTGGTCATGCGTCGAGGGGTCGAACGCCGACGGGTTGACCCCGCCGGAGCCGGGTCCCGCCTGGTGGGGGATACGGGGTTCGTCGCCGTCGTGCTCGGCCGGCTCGGCGGAGTGCGCCTCGCGCTCGGCGACGACCTCGTTGACGGCGTTCAGGACGCCCCGGTAGCCGGAGCAGCGGCACAGGTTGCCGCAGAGGGCCTGCCGGGTCTCCAGTTCGGTGGGGGCGGGGTTGCCCTCCAGGAGGTCGTGCACGGTCATCGCCATGCCGGGCACGCAGAAGCCGCACTGCACGGCGCCGCAGCGGGCGAGGGCGCGCTGCACGTCGGAGGGGCGGCCGTCCTCGGCGAGCCCTTCGACGGTGCGCACCTCGGACCCGGCCGCGGTGACGGCGGGGACCAGGCAGGAGGCGACGAGCCTGCCGTCGACCTGGACGTTGCACGCCCCGCACTCGCCCTGCGAGCAGCCGTCCTTGGCACCGGCCAGGCCGAGCCGCTCGCGCAGCACGTAGAGCAGGGACTCGCCGATCCAGGCGTCGGTGACGGGCCGTTCGACGCCGTTGACGCGCAGCACGTAGGAGGCGAGGGGGTGTTCCTCGCCGGGGGGTGGCGGCGGTTCGTCGGCGGCGGCGGTCCCGGGGTCGGCGGTGGCGGCGGGGTCGTCGGCGTCCGGGGAGGGCGACGCGTCCGGCTCGGTGGCCCCGTCAGCGGCCTCAGCGGGCTCCTGGCGGGCCTCGGGCGCCTCGCCGGGCTCCTCGGCCACCGCGGCCTCCCGCGGCTCCTCAGCGGCGGCCGGGGCGGGTTCGGCG
>NZ_FMCI01000243.1 GCF_900091845.1 Streptomyces sp. SolWspMP-5a-2 | reverse complement strand
GCCCACCAGCAGCGCCGCGCCCCGACCCGGGCCACCGCCCGGCCCGCCCGCCCGGTCCACGGCAGCCCGGCCGGCACCGGCCGCCTGGGCAGCCCCGCGAGACCGAAGAAGAGCGAGAACAGCAGCGAGAACAGGCACCCGCCGAGCAGGTCCGGCACCCACCCGTCGCTCACCGCGCCGAACCGGAACCCGAACCGCAGGTCGTCCGCCCACGCGACACCGATCCACAGCAGCATGCTCGCCCCGGACGTCACCACCGTCTGCCGGGTCAGGAACGCCCGCGGCCGCGACCGGGCCGACGGCAGCAGCAGCACCGTCCCCAGCGCGAACCCCAGCGTCTGCCCGGCCAGCGTCGCCAGCACCGCCACCACGTCGTGGACACTGGCCAGTTGGGCCGCCGCCCGCGCCAGCACCACCGGCACCAGCAGCGCCGACAGCATCGCCAGCGACACCAGCCCCGGCGCGAACACCCGGACGGCGGGCGGCAGCAGCCGGTCCAGCTCCCACCAGCCGATCCGGCCCCGGCCCCGCTCCTGGAGGGTCCGCGCCAGCAGCGTCAGCCTGCGCACCGCCTTCGGGGCCGCCCCCGGGCCCGCGTCGAGGAACGCGGCCGGGACGAACGCCTCCAGCAGATGCCCCTCGACGGCCTCCACCGTCGGCAGCCGCTCCTCGTCGAGGAGTTCGGCCGGGTCACGGGACGTGTCGTCCCCGTAGACCGCGCGGGCCAGCGCCACCATCAGCGGCGAGGTCAGCGCCAACGCGGCGGGCAGCTCCGGGCGTTCGGCCAGCACCCGCAGCACCGGCGTCCACACGGTCACCGGCCGCCCGCCGTCCGGGTAGCGCGGCCGGGACGTCCGCTCCAGGTGCGCACCCGCCTGCGACAGCGAGAGCGGCAGCAGCTCGACGACGTCCGCGCCGGTCAGCACGTCCCCCTCGGCGACCGCCGCCGCCCACGCCTCGCCGCGCCCGGTGAGCAGCAGCGGCAGATCGTCGTCCAGCTCGGCGTTGACCCGGCGCACGGCCAACGCGTAGACGGGCCTGGCCAGTTCGTCGAAGCCGTCGAGGACCGGCAGGACCAGGCCCGCGTCCAGCAGCGCGCGGGCCAGCGTGCGGCGTTCGTCGGCGGGCGCCGCGAGCGGCCGGTAGTCGAGGGCCAGCCGCTCGGCGAGCCAGTCGCGCAGCCCCGTCGTCTCCGGGTCCCAGCCCGCCAGCGGGAAGATCACCGGCACCGCGCCGCCCGGCGACCGCTCGGCCAGCCGGGCCAGCACGAACCGCATCGCCAGCACGCTCTTGCCCGACCCCGGCCCGCCCAGCACCACCATCCGGCGGCCGGGCAGTGCCGCGAACTCCGCGGTGACGTCGTCGAGCCGCCCGGCCCGCGGGGCGGGCAGCGGACGCGCCCTGCGGACGTTGCGGGGATGGTCGGCGAGCCGCCGGTCGGCCACCGTCCACCGCACCTCGAGCGGCGCCGGGTCCCGCAGCCGCCGCAGCCGCGCCTCGGCCGCCCACTGCTCCCGCACGGCGTCGGCGAGAGCGTCGGCCGCGGCACGCCGCCGCTCCTCGGGCGACCGGGACGAGGTGTCCGCGTCGCCCCGCAGGAAGTCCCCGACCAGGGCGAGCACCGACACGAACGCCCCGATCGCGGAGACCAGCACACCGGCGGTGGCCGCGTCCCGCCACCACAGGCGCAGCACCCCGGCCAGCGCGACCAGCGTCACCCCGCACACCGCGAGCCCCAGCCGCCGCCTGGCCCGCGTCCTCTGCCAACCGCCCCGCATACGCCGCTCCCGGGTGTCTCCGTCCCGCCCGTCCCTGCCGCAGCCCCCCGTTCTAACGCTCCCGCCGGACGCCCGGCGGCGCTTCCAACCCCGGACGGAGCAGCGCGCGGACGTGTTCGGGGGGCGGGCGGGGGCGCGGCGGGGCGGACACGCCGGAGGGGCCGTCCCACCGTGGGACGGCCCCTCCGACAGAGCGCGCCGACCCGGGGAGGAGGGCCGGCCGCGCGGATTCACCCGGCGTCGAGCACGTCCTGGACCTTCGCGCGGATCTCGTCCGTGGCCAGGCCGCGGATGGTCAGCGTGGTGCGGCGGCGCAGCACGTCGTCCTGGGTCTCGGCCCACTCGTGGTCGCGGGCGTAGACGACCTGCGCCCAGATCTCCGGGGCGTCCGGGTGGACGCGCTCGGCCAGCTCCGGGTTCTCGTTGGCGATCCGCGCGATGTCGAAGGCCAGCGAACCGTAGTGGGTCGCCAGGTGCCTCGCGGTGTCGGCGGACATCCGGGAGCCGCCCGCCGGGTTGTCCACGAGCAGGCGGTGGGCGACCGCGCGCGGGTTGGCGACGCCGGGCAGCGGCAGCTTCTTCGGCAGCGCGGAGATCGGCTCGAAGCCGTCGCCCAGCGGGTGGCCGGGCAGCGACTCCAGCTTCTTCATCACCGTGCGGCCGATGTGCCGGAACGTCGTCCACTTGCCGCCCGCGACGGAGAGCATGCCGCCGCGTCCCTCGGTGACCACGGTCTCCCGCTTGGCCTTGGCGGTGCTGCCGGGCCCGCCGGGCAGCACCCGCAGACCGGCGAACGCGTAGGTGATGAGGTCCCGGTCGAGCTGCTGGTCGCGCACGGAGAACGCGGCCTCGTCGAGGATCTGGGTGACGTCCTTGTCGTTGACGGCGACGTCCGCGGGATCGCCCTCGTACTCCTCGTCGGTGGTGCCGAGCAGCAGCATGTCCTCCCAGGGGAGGGCGAAGGTGATCCGGTACTTGTCGATCGGCGTGGCCAGCGCGGCCTTCCAGGGCGCCGTCCGCTTCAGGACCAGGTGCGCGCCCTTGGAGAGGCGGATCGACGGGGCCGCCTTCGGGTCCTCCATGCGGCGCAGGTGGTCCACCCAGGGGCCGGTCGCGTTCAGCACCAGCCGGGCGCTGACGCCGAACTCGTCGCCCGAGGTGGCGTCGCGCAGCTCGGCGCCGGTGACCCGGCCGTCGGTGAAGCGCAGACCGGTGACCTCGGCGTGGTTGAGGACGACGGCGCCCGCCTCGACGGCCGCGCGGACCGTCATCAGCGCCATCCGCGCGTCGTTCATCTGGTCGTCGCCGTAGACGGCCACGGCCTTGAGGTTCTCGGTGCGCAGCTCCGGCACGTCCTGGGCCGCCTTGGCGGGGGAGAGGAGGTGGCCGACGCCGTCGCCGAAGGCGGAGAGCGCGGAGTAGGCGAAGACGCCGGCGCCGAGCTTGGCCGCGCCGTGCGGGCCGCCCTTGTACACCGGCAGGTAGAAGGTGAGGGGGTTGGCCAGGTGCGGGGCGACCTGGCGGGAGACGGCGCGGCGCTCGAAGTGGTTCTCCGCGACCAGCTTCACCGCGCCGGTCTGCAGGTAGCGCAGACCGCCGTGGAGCAGCTTGGAGGAGGCGGAGGAGGTGGCGCCGGCGAAGTCACCGGCGTCGACCAGGGCCACCCGGAGCCCGGACTGCGCGGCGTGCCAGGCGGTGGAGATGCCCAGGATGCCGCCGCCGATCACGAGCAGGTCGTACGACGCCTTGGCGAGCTGTTCCCGGGTCTCGGCGCGGCTCGGGTGGGAGCCGGAGGCCGGGCGTATGCCCAGGGCGGGCACGGACTTCAGGGTGGACTGACTGGTCATGTGGGGTTCTTACTCCTCGACGTCCTGCGACGGGCGCGGGCGGCGGGTGAGCCGCCGCGCGGCCGTCGCTGAGCCGGTGGTTGACCGGCTCCCGACTAGTTCTCGTCGATCCAGCCCATGGTCCGCTCGACGGCCTTGAGCCAGCTCTTGTACTCGCGGTCGCGGGTCTCCGCGGCCATGTTGGGGGTCCACTCCGCGGCCCGGCGCCAGTTGGCGCGCAGGTCGTCGGTGCTGGACCAGAAGCCGACGGCGAGACCGGCGGCGTAGGCGGCGCCGAGGCAGGTGGTCTCGGCGACCATGGGGCGCACCACGGGCGCGTCCAGGACGTCGGCGAGGGTCTGCATCAGCAGGTTGTTGGAGGTCATGCCGCCGTCGACCTTGAGGGCGGTGAGTTCCACGCCGGAGTCCTTGGTCATGGCGTCGCTGACGTCACGGGTCTGCCAGGCGGTGGCCTCCAGGACGGCGCGCGCGATGTGCGCCTTGGTGACGTACCGGGTCAGGCCGGTGATCACACCGCGGGCGTCGGGGCGCCAGTACGGGGCGAACAGGCCGGAGAAGGCCGGGACGAAGTAGGCGCCGCCGTTGTCCTCGACGGTCAGGGCGAGCGTCTCGATCTCGGCGGCGGTGGAGATGAGGCCCATCTGGTCGCGCATCCACTGCACCAGCGAACCGGTGACGGCGATCGAGCCCTCCAGGGCGTAGACCGGCTTCTGGTCGCCGATCCGGTAGCCGACGGTGGTCAGCAGCCCCGAGTAGGAGTTGATGATGCGCTCACCGGTGTTCATCAGCATGAAAGTGCCGGTGCCGTACGTGGACTTGGCCTCGCCCTCGGAGAAGCAGGTCTGGCCGAAGAGGGCCGCCTGCTGGTCGCCGAGCGCGGAGGCGACGGGGATGCCGCCGAGCAGCTCGCCGAGCGGCCCGCCGGACACCTCGCCGTAGACCTCGGCGGAGGAGCGGATCTCGGGGAGCATCGCCATCGGCACGCCGATGGACTCGGCGATGCTCTCGTCCCACTCCAGGGTGTGCAGGTTCATCAGCAGGGTGCGGGAGGCGTTGGTGACGTCGGTGTAGTGCTTGCCGCCGTCGACGCCGCCGGTGAGGTTCCAGATGACCCAGCTGTCCATGGTGCCGAAGAGGATGTCGCCCGCCTCGGCGCGCTCGCGCAGGCCCTCGACGTTGTCGAGCAGCCAGCGGGCCTTGGGCCCGGCGAAGTAGGAGGCGAGGGGCAGGCCGGTCTGGCGGCGGAAGCGGTCCTGGCCGACGTTGCGCCCCAGCTCGCGGCAGAGGGCGTCGGTGCGGGTGTCCTGCCAGACGATGGCGTTGTGGACGGGCTCACCGGTGTTCTTGTCCCAGAGCAGCGTCGTCTCGCGCTGGTTGGTGATGCCGATGGCCTTGATGTCGTCCCGGGTGATGCCGGCCTTCTGGATCGCTCCGGCGACGACCTCCTGGACGTTGGTCCAGATCTCGGCGGCGTCGTGCTCGACCCAGCCGGGCTTCGGGAAGATCTGCTCGTGCTCCTTCTGGTCGACGGAGACGATGCGTCCGTCGCGGTCGAAGACGATGCAGCGCGACGAGGTGGTGCCCTGGTCGATGGCGGCGATGAACGGCCCGGCGGTGTGTGCGTCGGTCACGGTTGGCTCCTGGGGTCCGTAAGGGAAGTGGTCGGGGGCGGGGCGCGTCAGGCGAAGGCGAGGTTGTACAGGCCTGCCGCGAGGGCGCCGCCGATCAGCGGGCCGACCACCGGGATCCAGGCGTAGCTCCAGTCGGAGCTGCCCTTGTTGGGCAGGGGCAGGAGCGCGTGCACGATGCGCGGGCCGAGGTCACGGGCCGGGTTGATGGCGTACCCCGTGGGGCCACCGAGGGAGAGACCGATCGCGGTCACGACCAGGGCGGTGATCAGACCGCCCAGCGCGCCCAGGCCCTTGCCGTCGTCGCTGAGGCCCTGGGTGAGGACGGCGATGATCAGGACGAAGGTGCCGATGATCTCGGTGACGAGGTTCATCCAGGCGACGCGCACCTCGGGGCCGGTGGAGAAGATGCCGAGCACGGGGCCCGCGCCCTTCTCCTCGGCCTCGACGGACTTGACCCTGGCGGGCTGCTGGACCTCGCCGACGATGTCCTTGTCGGTCAGGTGCGCCTGGAACTGGCCGTAGTACGCGAGCCAGACCAGCACCGCGCCGATCATCGCGCCGAGCAGCTGGCCGCCCCAGTAGACGGGGAGCTGGCTCCAGTCGCCGTCCTTGATCGTGATCGCGAGGGTCACGGCGGGGTTGAGGTGGGCGCCGGAGAGCGGCGCCGACACGTAGACGGCCGTGAGGACCGCGAAGCCCCAGCCGAAGGCGATGGCGAGCCAGCCGGCGTTGCGGGCCTTGGAGGCCTTCAGGGTGACGGCGGCGCAGACGCCGCCGCCGAGCAGGATGAGTAGGGCGGTACCGATGGTCTCGCCGATGAAGATGTCGGAGCTGGACACCCGCGACTCCTTTGTCCTTCGTCCAGGGAAGCCGAACCCCGAGTCCCTTCGGGGGTCTGGCGCCCTCGTGGGTGAGAGCGATGACGGCCCTTGGCGTTGTCACACTCTAGCGCGTATTGCCGGTAGGTGTTCGACAATGCCGACCGATGGACGGGAGTCTGGCTCCGGCGTCACACGCACGTCAAGGGTTCTGTTGTCGAAAGAACGAGCGTTTTCGATTGCTGTGAGCTATCGATCTTGTACTGACGCCATTGTATGCTTTTGCGCCGAATGTCCCACTTGGGGGAAATCGGGCACGCGACAGCGGGCGGGACGCGGGCGGGCCGACCGACCCGGCGGCCGAGGCGGCGTACCGGTCGGTCGGATGGAGACTTCCGCCATCCGCGGCGTCAGAAACGCCCGGCGCCCAGGTCTCTCGACACCGCGCGGGCGCAGTCCCGCACCGCCGCGATCAGCTCGGGCCGCAGCTCGCCCGCCGGACAGAGCCGCTCCACCGCACCGGTGACACCGACCGCGCCCACCGGCATCCGCCGCCGGTCGTGGACCGGCGCCGCCACCGACGCCACGCCCTCCCAGGTCTCCTCCACGTCCGCCGCCCAGCCCCGCGCGCGCGTGAGGTCCAGAACCTGCTCGAACGCCTCCGGATCGTGCACGGTCCGGTCGGTGAACGCCGTGCGCCGCGACTCCAGCGCCTCGCTGTGCGCCACCGGGTCGTACGCCGACAGCACCTTGCCGAGCGCCGTCGAGTGCAGCGGCTGCATCGCGCCGATCTCCAGCACCTGCCTGCTGTCGTCCGGGCGGAAGACGTGGTGCACGATCAGCACCCCCTGCTGGTGCAGCACCCCCAGGTGGACGCTCTCCCCGCTGGAGCGGGCCAGGTCGTCCGTCCACACCAGGGCCCGCGCCCGCAGCTCGTGCACGTCCAGATAGGTGGTGCCCAGGCGCAGCAGCTCCGCGCCCAGCTGGTACCGCCCGGACGCCTCGTCCTGCTCCACGAACCCCTCCTGCTGGAGGGTGCGCAGGATGCCGTGGGCCGTGCCCTTGGCGAGACCGAGCGACGAGGCGATGTCCGACAGGCCGAGCCGTCGCTCGCCGCCGCCGAGCAGCCGCAGCATCGCCGCCGCCCGTTCGAGCGACTGGATGTTCCGTGCCATCGCCGTCCTGCCTCCGTCCCCATCGGCCGCGACGCGTCCGCGCCGAGGCCACCGTTCGGCAATGCCGAACACTACCGGTCCATGTCGACCTGCCGCCAACGAACGGCCGACCCCGGTCGCGTCACTCGTATCCCGACGACGACGCCCACGTCATCCTCGTCCGCCACGCGGACGCCGCGCCCGCTGCCGCGCCGACCCGGTTACTCTGGCCCGGTGCGCCCACCGCGGAGAGTTCCACGGACCGCGCAAAGCCGACAGCCGTCGCACATCAGGGAGCCCCTCCATGGCCTCGTCGCCACTGACCCCTTCCGCCGACAGCCGCACCCGTGTGGCCGCGCTCCGCGAGGCACTCGCCACCCGTGTGGTGGTCGCCGACGGAGCCATGGGCACCATGCTCCAGGCGCAGGAGCCCAGCCTCGACGACTTCGAGAACCTCGAAGGCTGCAACGAGATCCTCAACCTCACGCGCCCCGACATCGTGCGCTCCGTCCACGAGGAGTACTTCGCCGTCGGCGTCGACTGCGTGGAGACCAACACCTTCGGCGCCAACCACTCCGCACTCGGCGAGTACGACATCCCCGAACGCGTCCGCGAACTGTCCGAGTCCGGCGCCCGCGTCGCCCGCGAGGTCGCCGACGAGTTCACCGCACGCGACGGCCGCCCCCGCTGGGTCCTCGGCTCCATGGGCCCCGGCACCAAGCTCCCCACCCTCGGCCACGCCCCCTACACCCTGCTGCGCGACGCCTACCAGCAGAACGCCGAGGGACTCATCGAGGGCGGCGCCGACGCGCTCCTCGTCGAGACCACCCAGGACCTCCTGCAGACCAAGGCCGCCGTCCTCGGCGCCCGCCGCGCGCTGGAGACCGCGGGGCTCGACGCCCCGCTGATCGTCTCCGTCACCGTCGAGACCACCGGCACCATGCTCCTCGGCTCCGAGATCGGCGCCGCGCTCACCGCGCTCGAACCCCTCGGCATCGACATGATCGGCCTCAACTGCGCCACCGGCCCCGCCGAGATGAGCGAGCACCTGCGCTACCTCGCCCGGCACTCCCGCATCCCGCTCTCCTGCATGCCCAACGCCGGTCTGCCCGTCCTCGGCAAGGACGGCGCCCACTACCCGCTGACCGCGCCCGAGCTGGCCGACGCGCAGGAGACCTTCGTCACCGACTACGGCCTCTCCCTGGTCGGCGGCTGCTGCGGCACCACCCCCGAACACCTGCGCCAGGTCGTCGAGCGGACCCGCTCCCTGATCCCCACCGAGCGCCGCCCGCACCCCGAGCCCGGCGCCGCCTCCCTCTACCAGAGCGTCCCCTTCCGCCAGGACACCGCCTACCTCGCCATCGGCGAGCGCACCAACGCCAACGGATCCAAGAAGTTCCGCGAGGCCATGCTCGAAGCCCGCTGGGACGACTGCGTGGAACTCGCCCGCGAACAGATCCGCGAGGGCGCCCACATGCTCGACCTCTGCGTCGACTACGTGGGCCGCGACGGCGTCGCCGACATGGCCGAACTCGCCGGCCGCTTCGCCACCGCCTCCACCCTCCCCCTCGTCCTGGACTCCACCGAGGTCCCCGTGCTCAGGGCCGGACTGGAGAAGCTCGGCGGCCGCGCCGTCATCAACTCCGTCAACTACGAGGACGGCGACGGCCCCGACTCCCGCTTCGCCCAGGTCAGCCGACTCGCCCAGGAACACGGCGCCGCCCTCATCGCCCTCACCATCGACGAGGAGGGACAGGCCCGCACCCCGGAGAAGAAGGTCGCCATCGCCGAACGCCTCATCGCCGACCTCACCGGCAACTGGGGCATCCACGAGTCCGACATCCTCATCGACACCCTGACCTTCACCATCTGCACCGGCCAGGAGGAGTCCCGCGGCGACGGCATCGCCACCATCGAGGCCATCCGCGAACTCAAGCGCCGCCACCCCGACGTCCAGACCACCCTCGGCCTGTCCAACATCTCCTTCGGCCTCAACCCGGCCGCCCGCATCCTGCTCAACTCCGTCTTCCTCGACGAGTGCGTCAAGGCCGGTCTCGACTCGGCGATCGTGCACGCCTCCAAGATCCTGCCGATCGCCCGCTTCACCGAGGAGGAGGTCACCACCGCCCTCGACCTCGTCCACGACCGCCGCTCCGAGGGCTACGACCCGCTCCAGAAGCTGATGGCCCTGTTCGAGGGCGCCACCGCCAAGTCCCTCAAGGCCGGAAAGGCCGAGGAACTCGCCGCCCTCCCGCTCGACGAACGCCTCAAGCGCCGCATCGTCGACGGCGAACGCAACGGCCTCGAAGCCGACCTCGACGCCGCCCTGGAGACACGCAAGGCCCTCGACATCGTCAACGACACCCTCCTGGACGGCATGAAGGTCGTCGGCGAACTCTTCGGCTCCGGCCAGATGCAGCTCCCGTTCGTCCTCCAGTCCGCCGAGGTCATGAAGAACGCCGTCGCGCACCTCGAACCCCACATGGAGAAGTCCGACACCGAGGGCAAGGGCACCATCGTCCTCGCCACCGTCCGCGGCGACGTCCACGACATCGGCAAGAACCTCGTCGACATCATCCTCTCCAACAACGGCTACAACGTCGTCAACCTCGGCATCAAGCAGCCGGTCTCCGCGATCCTCGACGCCGCCCAGGAACACCGCGCCGACGTCATCGGCATGTCGGGACTCCTGGTCAAGTCCACCGTGATCATGAAGGAGAACCTGGAGGAGCTGAACCAGCGCGGCCTCGCCACCAGCTACCCCGTCATCCTCGGCGGCGCCGCCCTCACCCGCGCCTACGTCGAGCAGGACCTCCACGAGCTGTACGGCGGCGAGGTCCGCTACGCCCGCGACGCCTTCGAGGGACTGCGCCTGATGGACGCCCTCATCGGCGTCAAGCGCGGCCTGCCCGGGGCCAAGCTCCCCGAACTCAAGCAGCGCCGGGTCCGCGCCACCCCCACCGTCCAGACCGAGGAACGGCCCGAGGAAGGACACGTCCGCTCCGACGTCTCCACCGACAACCCCGTCCCCGAACCCCCCTTCCGCGGCACCCGCGTCATCAAGGGCATCCAGCTCAAGGAGTACGCGAGCTGGCTCGACGAAGGCGCCCTCTTCAAGGGGCAGTGGGGCCTCAAGCAGGCCCGCACCGGCGAGGGGCCCAGCTACGAGGAACTCGTCGAGACCGAGGGACGCCCCCGGCTGCGCGGTCTCCTCGACCGGCTCCAGACCGACAACCTCCTCGAAGCCGCCGTCGTCTACGGCTACTTCCCGTGCGTCTCCAAGGACGACGACCTCATCGTCCTCGACGACGCGGGCAACGAGCGCACCCGCTTCAGCTTCCCGCGCCAGCGCCGCGGCCGCCGCCTCTGCCTCGCCGACTTCTTCCGCCCCGAGGAGTCGGGGGAGACCGATGTCGTCGGCTTCCAGATCGTCACCGTCGGCTCCCGCATCGGCGAGGAGACCGCCCGCATGTTCGAGGCCGACGCCTACCGCGACTACCTCGAACTCCACGGCCTCTCCGTCCAGCTCGCCGAGGCGCTCGCCGAGTACTGGCACGCCCGCGTCCGCTCCGAACTCGGCTTCGCCGGGGAGGACCCCGCCGACATCGAGGACATGTTCGCCCTCAAGTACCGCGGCGCCCGCTTCTCCCTCGGCTACGGCGCCTGCCCCGACCTGGAGGACCGCGCCAAGATCGCCGCGCTCCTGGAGCCCGAGCGGATCGGCGTCCACCTCTCCGAGGAGTTCCAGCTCCACCCGGAGCAGTCCACCGACGCCATCGTGATCCACCACCCCGAGGCCAAGTACTTCAACGCCCGCTGACCCCTCCTCCCGGACAGGACGCGCACCGCGCCCGGCGACGCCGTACACTGGTCGGTCCACTGCAGGCCGGTTCCCCGCGCGGGAACCGGCCTGATCGTCCCCGAGGAGGTGCGCCAGGATGACCAGTACGGTCCCCGCGCTCGTGACCCCAACGGCCGAAGGATCGGCCCTGCAGGCCGTCCTCCTCGACATGGACGGCACCCTGGTCGACACCGAGGGCTTCTGGTGGGACGTCGAGGTGGAGATCTTCCGCGGTCTCGGCCACACCCTCGACGAGTCCTGGCGCCACGTCGTCGTCGGCGGACCCATGACCCGCAGCGCGGGCTTCCTCATCGAGGCCACCGGCGCCGACATCACCTTCGCCGAACTCTCCGTCCTGCTCAACGAGGGCTTCGAGAACCGCATCGGCCACACCCTGCCGCTCATGCCGGGCGCAGCCCGGCTCCTCGCCGAACTCTCCGCCCACGGCGTCCCCACAGCCCTGGTCTCCGCCTCCCACCGCCGCATCATCGACCGCGTCATCGCCTCCCTCGGCGCCCGGCACTTCGCCCTCACGGTCGCCGGCGACGAGGTCCCGCGCACCAAACCCCACCCCGACCCCTATCTGGCCGCCGCCGCGGGACTCGGAGCGGATCCGGCCAGATGCGCCGTCATCGAAGACACCGCGACCGGCGTCGCCTCCGCCGAGGCCGCGGGCTGCCACGTCGTCGCCGTACCGTCCCTGGCCCCCATCGACCCCGCCGCCCGCCGCACCGTCGTCCGCTCCCTCGAACAGGTCGACCTGCCATTCCTGCGCGGGCTGATCACCGCCCCATGACAGAAATGCGCCGGGCGTTCACCCAGCGTGCAACACCGATAACGAGGTAATTCCCTCACTCCGGCACGCCATAATTCACCACCTGGCGGATGGCCGAATTCCGGTGCGTCGCAACGGCGTTGGTTCCTGTGAGGTTCCCCACGTTCCTGGGGCTCGACAGTCGCAGGGGCGTGTGCTGTTCACCCCGATTCGGGCGGCGACGACGCGCCCTTGTGTCCCGATTGATGGAACGCTGCACTAATCCTTCCGCTGACGGGTTTTCGGTCCGTCCGCGACCGGTTCCGCAGCGTGATGGCAGCTCGACTCGACTCCCCGCCTACCCCCGTGCCGGTGCGGACTAATCTCGACGCGAGAACATCGCCCTTACCCCGTGATCCGCCCGCGACACCCCTTGCCCGCCGGATGCACGGACTCGACAGCTCTGGAGAAAAACGAGCATGAACCGCAAGACTTTGGTGCTGCCGGCCGTGGTGGGTCTGCTCGCGCCGGTGCTCGCAGCCTGCGGCGGGTCCGGCAGCGGGAGCGGTGGCGGCGATGCGATCGTCGTGGGCACCACGGACCGGTTCAGCGCCACCAAGGACGCCCCGGCCCCGGTCGACCCCGCCTACTCGTACGACGTCGGCACCTGGAACATCCTGCGCCAGACGGTCCAGACCCTCATGGTCCAGCCCAAGGGCGACGGCGACCCGGTACCGGAGGCCGCCGAGAGCTGCGGCTTCACCGACACCGGCAACGAGCGGTACGCCTGCAAGCTCCGCGACGGACTGAAGTTCTCCGACGGCAACGCGGTCACCGCGGCCGACGTGAAGTACTCCATCGACCGCGCACGGGCCATCAAGTCCGACTCCGGCGTCTTCGCGCTCCTGTCGACCATCGACACCGTCGAGACCTCCGGCGACCGCGACGTGATCTTCCACCTCAAGACCGCCGACGCGACCTTCCCGTACAAGCTGTCGACCCCCGTCGCCGGCATCGTGAACCCCGCGGACTACCAGAAGGACAAGCTCCGCGACGGCTTCGAGATCGACGGAAGCGGCCCGTACACGATGAAGGCCGACGTCAAGAACGACGTCATGGTCAAGGCCACCTTCACCAAGAACCCCCACTACAAGGGCGCTCTGAAGGTCAAGAACAACAAGGTCGACATGGTGTCCTTCGAGGATGCCGACACCATGGGCACCGCCATCAACAAGGGCGACATCGACGTCATGACCCGCAGCATGACGCCCGAACAGGTCCAGAAGCTCTCCACCGCGACCGACGGCGACGTCGACCTCGTCGAGATGGCCGGCCTGGAGATCCGCTACCTCGCCTTCAACACCAAGGCGCCCACGGTCAAGAACAAGGCCGTCCGCCAGGCCATGGCCGAGATCATCAACCGCGCCGAACTCGTCGCCAAGGTCTACGGCCAGCAGGCCGAGCCGCTCTACTCCATGGTCCCGGCGAGCATCACCGGCCACTCCAACTCGTTCTTCAACAAGTACGGCGACCCCAACGTCGCCAAGGCGAAGAACACCCTGGCCGCCGCCAACATCACCACCCCGGTGAAGCTGACCCTGAACTACACCACCGACCACTACGGCTCGGTCACCAAGAAGGAGTTCGAGCAGCTCCAGCAGCAGCTCAACGGCAGCGGCCTCTTCGACGTCACCATCAAGGGCGCCGCCTGGGACACCTTCGTCCCCGCCGAGCGCAAGGGCGAGTACGACGTCTGGGGCATGGGCTGGTTCCCCGACTTCCCCGACGCCGACAGCTACGTCGCGCCGTTCCTCGACAAGGACAACTTCCTCAACTCGCCGTACCGCAACAGCGAGGTCATCAACAACCTGATCCCGCAGTCCCGCCGCGCGGCCGACCGCCTCTCCGCCTCCGCGACGCTCCTCGAGATCCAGGACGTCGTCGCCGACGACATCCCCTTCCTGCCGCTCTGGCAGGGCAAGCAGTACGTCGCCGCCCGCGACGACATCACCGGCACCGCCTACGCCCTCAACTCCTCCTCCTCGCTCCAGCTCTGGGAGCTGGGCCGGGGCGTCGCCGGCTGACCCGCCACCACCCGCACCACGTCTGAGGGGCTCCACCCGACCGGGTGGAGCCCCTCACACATGGAGCAGGACCCGGACCGGGCCCGCCGCCTCCCGCGTCACTGCGCGCCGGGACGCACCAGACCGCTCTCGTACGCGTACACCGCCGCCTGCACCCGGTCCCTGATCCCCAGCTTCGTCAGCACATGACCCACATGCGTCTTCACGGTCGTCTCGCTCACGAACAGGTCCGCCGCGATCTCCGCGTTCGACAGCCCGCGCGCCACCAGCTTCAGCACCTCCACCTCACGGTCCGTGAGGGTGTGCAGCGTGTCGGGGACCGGCTCGTCCCCCGACGGCAGATGCGTCGCGTACTTGTCCAGCAGCCGCCGCGTGATGCTCGGCGCGAGCATCGCCTCACCCGCCGCCACCACCCGGATCGCCTGCACCAGCTCGTTCGCCGGAGCGTCCTTCAGCAGGAAACCGCTGGCCCCCGCCCGCAACGCCTCCACCACGTACTCGTCCAGATCGAACGTCGTCAGCACCAGCACCTTCGCCGGGCCGTCCCGCCCGGGACCGGTGATCTGACGCGTCGCCTCCACCCCGTCCATCCGCGGCATCCGGATGTCCATCAGCACCACGTCAGGCTGCAGCGCCCGCACCTGGTCGAGGGCCTGGAGGCCGTCCCCGGCCTCGCCGACGACCGCGATGTCCTGCTCCGCCTCCAGAATCATCCGGAAACCGGTGCGCAACAGCGGCTGGTCGTCGACCAGTAGGACACGGATGGCCACGTGACACTCCTTAGCTAGCCCGGCCCCATTCTGCCCTGCTCGACCACCTCGGGGGCGGCCGCCCTCACCGGCAGCGGATACGGCGGGGGAGTGCCCCCGAACTCCGGACAGTGCGCCTGGTGATCGCACCAACCGCACAGCTTCGTGGGCCGCGGCCGCCAGTCACCCGTCTCCGTCGCCACCCGGATCGCCTCCCACAGCGCGTGCAGCTTGCGCTCCACCCGCTCCAGGTCCGCCACCACCGGGTCGTAGGTCAGCACGTCCCCGCTGCCCAGGTACACCAACTGGAGCCTGCGCGGCACCACCTGCTTCAGCCGCCACACCACCAGCGCGTAGAACTTCATCTGGAACAGGGCGCTCTCCGCGAACTGCGGCCGGGGCGCCTTCCCCGTCTTGTAGTCGACGATCCGCACCTCGCCGGTCGGCGCCACGTCCACCCGGTCGATGATCCCGCGCAACCGCAGCCCCGACTCCAGCTCCGCCTCCACGAACAGCTCGCGCTCCGCGGGCTCCAGACGCGTCGGGTCCTCCAGCGTGAACCAGCGCTCGACCAGCGCCTCCGCCTCGTCCAGCCACCGCGCCAGACGCTCGCCCTCCGGATCGTCCGCGAACAGCTCACCCACCTCGGGACGCGACTCCCGCAGCCGCTCCCACTGACCCGGCACCAGCGACCTCGCCCGCGGCGCCGTCCGCTCCGCCGCCGGGGCGTCGAACAGCCGCTCGAGCACCGCGTGCACCAGGGTCCCCCTGGTCGCCGCCGCGCTCGGCTTCTCCGGCAGCCGGTCGATCACCCGGAACCGGTACAGCAACGGACACTGCATGAAGTCGCCCGCCCGCGACGGCGACAGACTCGCCGGCGCCACGGCGACCCGGCCGCCCGCGCCCGCCGCCTCCACCACTGCCCCCGACGCCGTCCCGGCGCCCTCCGTGCTCGCATCCATGCCCCAGACCATACGGCCCGCCACTGACAGTCACCCCACCCCGGCACCCGACCCGCGCGACCACCGGGGGAACACAGGGGGTGCCGGGGCGGAACGCGCCGCGACGGCCGCATACCATCGACACCAGACCCTTCCGCCCACCCGGCGTGGAGGACCGCTTCGACGAGGGGACCAAGGGGACACCCGTGGACGAGACCGGCGAGAACGGCGGGAGCCGACAGCCGCGGTCCGACACCGACGAGTCGGCCGCCCGGCCCGGGACCCCGGGCACCGCCGACGACCACCCCACGGACGTCCGGCGCCCGCAGGCGCCCGGCGACGGAGCCAAGGGAGACGCCGCGATGGGCAACGGCCCGCACCCACCCACCACCGACGCCGAGCCCACCCCAGGCACCCCGGCCACCTCCGGCACGGACGCCTCCCCGACCCCGGCACCGGCACCCCGGCCGCCCCGACGCCTCCCGCCGACCCGACGGCCCCCTCCGCCCCCGACGCACCGGGCCTCCGGCAGGCCCCTTCCGCCGAGGGCACCCCGGGCGCGGGGCAGGCGGGCGTCCAGGGTGACGGCGACGCGGGCGCGCTTGCCCCTCCGGGCAGGCGGACACGTCCGGCCCCGGTCGGCCGGACACCCCGGGGGACGACGACGCGCGCACTCCGGGCTCCTCCGGTCAGGCGGGTACTCCGGGCTCCTCCGGTCAGGCGGGTACTCCCGGCTCCTCCGGTCAGGCAGGTGTTCCCGGCCCGGGACAGGCGAGCACCCCGGGCGCCGGACAGGCGGGCACTCCCGCTCCCGGCCAGGCGGGCACCCCAGGCACCTCCGGTCAGGGGGACACCCCCGACCCCACCGGGCCGCCCCCCGCGTCCCACCCGACCCCCGAGTTCCACGAGCCCCACGAGCCCCACGAGCACCGCTCGCTCGCCCACTCCGGGAACGAGGGCGGGGGAGGGGACGGCGGCAAGCGGCCACCGCGCCGCACCCCCGAGCCCCGCGGCGGACTGCTCATGGGCCGCCCCTTCGGCGTGCCCGTCTACGTCGCGCCGAGCTGGTTCCTCGTCGCCGCCCTGATCACCTGGGTCTTCGGCGGCCAGCTCGAACGCGTCCTGCCCGAACTCGGCGCCGCCCGCTACCTGGTCTCCCTCTTCTTCGCGGTCGCCTTCTACGCCTCCGTCCTCGTCCACGAACTGGCCCACACCGTCGCCGCCCTCCGCTTCAAACTCCCCGTCCGCCGCATCCAGCTCCAGTTCTTCGGCGGCGTCTCCGAGATCGAGAAGGAAGCCGAGACCCCCGGCCGCGAATTCGTCCTCGCCTTCGTCGGCCCCCTCCTCTCCCTCGTCCTCTCCGGCGTCTTCTACCTGGCCCTGCTGCCCGTCGAGCCCGGCACCGTCCCCGGCGTCCTGCTCGCGGGACTGATGATCTCCAACCTCATCGTCGCCGCCTTCAACCTCCTCCCCGGCCTCCCCCTCGACGGCGGACGCATGCTCCGCGCCGTCGTCTGGAAGATCACCGGCAAGCCCATGAGCGGCACCGTCGCAGCCGCCTGGGTCGGCCGCGCGCTCGCCGTCTCCGTCCTCATCGGGCTCCCGCTGCTCACCCAGTCCGGCGCCCTCGGCGCCACCGCCGAGGACAACGTCGGCATGGACACCGTCACCGACGCCCTGCTCGCCGCGATCCTCGCCGCCATCATCTGGACCGGCGCCGGAAACAGCCTCCGCATGGCCCGGCTGCGCGAACACCTCCCTGAGCTGCGCGCCCGCAACCTCACCCGCCGCGCCGTCCCCGTCGAGACCGACACCCCCCTCTCCGAGGCCCTCCGCCGCGCCAACGCCGCCGGGGCCCGCGCCCTCGTCGTCGTCGACCCCGACGGCACCCCGCTCTCCCTCGTCCGCGAGGCCGCCATCGTCGGCGTCCCCGAGCACCGCCGCCCCTGGGTCGCCGTCAGCGGCCTCGCCCAGGACCTCACCGACGGCATGCGCGTCTCGGCCGAACTCGCGGGCGAGGACCTCCTCGACGCCCTGCGCGCCACCCCCGCCACCGAGTACCTCGTCGTCGAGGAGACCGGCGCCATCTACGGCGTCCTCTCCGCAGCCGACGTCGAGCGGGCCTTCGTCAAGGCCATGGCCCGCCCCTCCTGACGCCCGCGCCCGTGGTCGGCGGCCCCGGCAAAGGCCGGTAGGCTGGTCACATGTCCGAACCGACCGGTGCCGCCCGCAGGCGCGGGCCCTTCAAGGTCGGGGACCAGGTTCAGCTGACCGACCCCAAGGGCCGCCACTACACGTTCACGCTCGAAGCCGGAAAGAACTTCCACACCCACAAGGGTTCCTTCCCGCACGACGAGCTGATCGGCGCACCCGAGGGCAGCGTTGTCCGCACCACAGGTAACGTCGCCTATCTCGCGCTGCGCCCCCTGCTCCCCGACTACGTCCTCTCCATGCCCCGCGGGGCAGCCGTCGTCTACCCGAAGGACGCGGGCCAGATCCTCGCCTTCGCCGACATCTTCCCCGGCGCCCGAGTCGTCGAGGCGGGCGTCGGATCCGGCTCCCTGAGCAGCTTCCTGCTGCGCGCCATCGGCGACCAGGGCATGCTGCACAGCTACGAGCGCCGCGAGGACTTCGCCGAGATCGCCCAGCAGAACGTGGAGCGCTACTTCGGCGGCCCGCACCCCGCCTGGCAGCTCACCGTCGGCGACCTCCAGGACAACCTGTCCGACACCGAGGTCGACCGCGTCATCCTCGACATGCTCGCCCCCTGGGAGTGCCTGGAGGCCGTCTCCAAGGCGCTCGTCCCCGGCGGCATCCTCTGCTGCTACGTCGCCACCACCACCCAGCTCGCCAGGACCGTCGAGTCCATCCGCGAGATCGGCTCCTTCAACGAGCCGACCGCCTGGGAGTCGATGATCCGCAACTGGCACGTCGAGGGCCTCGCCGTCCGCCCGGACCACCGGATGATCGGCCACACCGGCTTCCTCCTCACCGCCCGCCGCCTCGCCGACGGCGTCGAGCCGCCGATGCGCCGCCGCCGTCCCGCGAAGGGCGCCTACGGCGACGACTACGAAGGCCCCAACGCCGACGGAGGCGGCCGCCGCTGAGGCGGACCGCCCCGCGCACGACCCACGGGCGGCGCGGCCGGATTCCCCAGGACGACGGGAACTCGGCCGCGCCGCCCATCTGTTGACACCGCGGCACAAACCGACAAGCCCGACCGGACCCGAGCCGACCCCGCCGTTCCCCCCACCTGTGACGTGTGGCACGATGCTGGCCACCCCACCCCCACCGGCACAGCCCTCACAGGAGACACTCCTCGTGCAGCACCCCGCCGTCCCGGAACTGGCACACACGCACACCCGTCCGATCCACTGGGTCGCCACCGCCACGGCCGTCGCCGGAGTGATGGCGCTGTCCTCGGTCGTCCAGCCCGACTCCGCGACCGCGGCCCAGCCCGCCCACGCCTCCCCGCGCGCCACGCACACCACGGCCCCCGACCCGGCCGGTGTCGACTTCCCCCTCACCTGCGGACCCGTCAAGGCCGTCGTGAAGACGAAGGCGACCGGCGACCTCGACGGCGACGGCAGCCCCGAGACGGTCGCCGTGGTCCACTGCGACGCCCCCATGGGCACCCCGCCCGACGGCGTCTACGTCCTCACCCGGTCCGCCGACGGCACCCCGCGCGTCGTCGCCACCCTCGTCGACCCCAAGGACGGCAACACGGTGAGTGACTTCTCGGTCCGCGACGGGTCCGTCCTCGCCACCCTGCTCGGCTACTCCTCGACGGACGTGCCGCGCTGCTGCCCCGACGTCACCGAGCCCGCGCGCTGGCAGTGGAAGAACGGCGCCTTCCTCCGCTCGACCCCCGCCGGGGCCCACAGCGTGTGACCCGGCGCGGGCCCGTCGGACGGGCGCGGAGCAGAACGAAAATCGTCACCCTCCGTAAGGAAACTCCTCACGGATGGCAACGATTTGATTACTCCGCGTCCGGACCGTAGATCTCGACGCTGTCCGAAACCCGACGTACGTGGATGCACTCACCCGGACACTCCTTCGCGGAGTCGACCACATCCGTGAGGAGCGTCAGCGGGACCGGCGTCGTCGCGCCCTTGTCCTGCAACAGCTCGTCCCCGGGGCTCTTCACGTAGGCCAGACCGTCGATGTCCAGCTCGAACACCTCCGGCGCGTACTGAGCGCAGATCCCGTCGCCGGTACAGAGATCCTGGTCGATCCAGACCTCCAGAGCCTCACCGTCGACCCCGGCCTCCTGCTGCACGCTCATGTCTCCTGCCGTTTCTCCCCCTCGCGGACCGGGAATCCGGCCAGCTCTGACGGGTGTTGAACGCTTCGACCCTACCTCCGCCCGCTTCCCCGTCATGTTCGGTGGGTATTCCCTTGGCGTGAGGGAGGGCGCAAGGGTGAAGATCGGACACACCCCGACAGTCTTTGTGATCTAGGGGTTTCAATCGACACCCACCCAGGTAGGGTCTGGAAGCGTCCAGCTCCCCTTGGAGGAGGTGAGGACCGTGGCAGCCCACGACGACGACATGAACCGCGGCATCCGCCCGGGACGAGGGTCCGACGACCCCGCCGGGCAGATTGCCTACCTTGAGCAGGAGATCGCCGTCCTGCGGCGCAAGCTCGCCGACTCTCCGCGGCACACGAGGATTCTCGAAGAGCGGATCGTCGAGCTCCAGACCAACCTGGCCGGCGTGTCAGCCCAGAACGAGCGGCTCGCCAACACGCTCCGTGAGGCCCGCGACCAGATCGTCGCCCTCAAGGAGGAGGTCGACCGGCTGGCCCAGCCGCCGGCCGGCTTCGGAGTCTTCCTGCAGGCCAATGAGGACGGCACCGCCGACATCTTCACCGGCGGCCGCAAACTCCGGGTGAACGTCAGCCCGAGCGTCGAGGTCGACGGCCTCAGGCGCGGCCAGGAAGTCATGCTCAACGAAGCGCTCAACGTGGTCGAGGCCATGGAGTACGAGCGCGTCGGGGACATCGTCACCCTCAAGGAGATCCTTGAGGACGGCGAACGCGCCCTGGTGCTCGGGCACACCGACGAGGAACGGGTGGTACGGCTCGCCGAGCCGCTGCTGGACGTCACCATCCGCCCCGGCGACGCCCTGCTGCTCGAACCCCGCTCCGGCTACGTCTACGAGATCGTCCCCAAGAGCGAGGTCGAGGAACTCGTCCTCGAAGAAGTCCCCGACATCGGCTACGAGCAGATCGGCGGTCTCGGCGGCCAGATCGAGGCCATCCGCGACGCGGTCGAACTGCCCTACCTCTACCCGGACCTGTTCAAGGAGCACGAACTGCGCCCGCCCAAGGGCGTCCTGCTCTACGGGCCCCCCGGATGCGGAAAGACGCTCATCGCCAAGGCCGTCGCCAACTCGCTGGCCAAGAAGGTCGCCGAGGTCACGGGACAGGCCGCGGGCAAGAGCTTCTTCCTCAACATCAAGGGCCCCGAGCTCCTCAACAAGTACGTCGGCGAGACCGAACGGCAGATCCGGCTCGTCTTCCAGCGAGCCCGCGAGAAGGCCAGCGAGGGCACCCCCGTCATCGTCTTCTTCGACGAGATGGAGTCCCTCTTCCGCACCCGCGGATCCGGCGTCAGCTCGGACGTGGAGAACACCATCGTCCCCCAGCTCCTCGCCGAGATCGACGGTGTCGAAGGTCTCCAGAACGTGGTCGTCATCGGCGCCTCCAACCGCGAGGACATGATCGACCCCGCCATCCTGCGCCCCGGCCGCCTGGACGTGAAGATCAAGATCGAGCGTCCCGACGCCGAGGCCGCCAAGGACATCTTCGGCAAGTACCTCACCGAACGGCTCCCCCTCCACTCCGACGACCTCGGAGAGCACGCGGGCAGCCGGGAGACCACCGTCGGGAGCATGATCCAGACGGCGGTCGAGCACATGTACGCCGAATCCGAGGAGAACCGCTTCCTGGAGGTCACCTACGCCAATGGTGACAAGGAAGTCCTCTATTTCAAGGACTTCAACTCCGGAGCCATGATCGAGAACATCGTGGGCCGGGCCAAGAAGATGGCGATCAAGGACTTCCTCGAACACCAGCAGAAGGGCCTCCGGGTCTCCCACCTCCTCCAGGCGTGCGTGGACGAGTTCAAGGAGAACGAGGACCTGCCCAACACCACCAACCCCGACGACTGGGCCCGGATCTCCGGAAAGAAGGGCGAGCGGATCGTGTACATCCGCACCCTCATCACCGGAAAGCAGGGCGCGGACACCGGACGCTCCATCGACACCGTGGCGAACACCGGGCAGTACCTGTAGAACACAGGGCGGCTGCGGGTCCCGTCACGGGAACCCGCAGCCGACTGCTTTTCCGTACCCGGCCGGAGCAAGGCAATGACGCAAATGATCTCCACACCAGCGCGGCGGCGTTCTAGGCTCATCAATACCGCCGAGTCGCGCTGTGCGGGGACGGGCACCGCACACGCACCGGAGCGCCGGCGGTACTTGAGCGGGGTCCCCGACCGGGGACGCCGCCGGGCAAGGAGGGCCGCATGACCGTACGGCGAGTAATGGGCATCGAGACGGAGTACGGCATCTCCGTCCCCGGCCACCCCAACGCCAATGCCATGCTCACCTCGTCCCAGATCGTCAACGCCTACGCGGCGGCGATGCACCGGGCCCGCCGGGCCCGCTGGGACTTCGAGGAGGAGAACCCGCTGCGGGACGCGCGGGGCTTCGACCTCGCCCGCGAGGTCGCCGACTCCAGCCAGCTCACCGACGAGGACATCGGCCTCGCCAACGTGATCCTCACCAACGGCGCACGGCTCTACGTCGATCACGCGCACCCCGAGTACAGCGCGCCCGAGGTCACCAACCCCCGCGACGCGGTCCTCTGGGACAAGGCCGGGGAACGCATCATGGCCGAGGCGGCGGAACGGGCCGGTCAGCTGCCCGGCGCGCAGCCCATCCACCTCTACAAGAACAACACCGACAACAAGGGCGCCTCCTACGGCACGCACGAGAACTACCTGATGAAGCGGGAGACCGCCTTCTCGGACATCGTGCGCCACCTGACGCCCTTCTTCGTCTCCCGCCAGGTCGTCACCGGGGCGGGCCGCGTCGGCATCGGCCAGGACGGCCACGAGCACGGCTTCCAGCTCAGCCAGCGGGCCGACTACTTCGAGGTCGAGGTCGGACTGGAGACCACCCTCAAACGGCCCATCATCAACACCCGCGACGAACCGCACGCGGACGCCGAGAAGTACCGCCGCCTGCACGTGATCATCGGCGACGCGAACCTCTCGGAGATCTCCACCTACCTCAAGGTCGGCACCACGGCCCTGGTGCTCTCCATGATCGAGGACGGCTTCATCGCCGTCGACCTCGCCGTCGACCAGCCGGTGCGCACCCTCCACCAGGTCTCCCACGACCCGTCCCTCAAGCAGCTCGTCACGCTGCGCAGCGGCCGCACACTCACCGCGGTCCAGCTCCAGATGGAGTACTACGAGCTGGCCAGGAAGTACGTCGAGGAGCGGTACGGCGCGGACGCCGACGACCAGACCACGGACGTCCTCGCGCGCTGGGAGGACACCCTCAACCGGCTGGAGAACGACCCGATGAGCCTGGCGGGCGAGCTGGACTGGGTCGCCAAGCGGGAACTCATGGAGGGGTACCGGCGCCGCGACGGGGTCGACTGGGACGCGCCGAGGCTGCACCTCGTCGACCTCCAGTACGCGGACGTGCGCGAGGAGAAGGGCCTCTACAACCGGCTCGCGGCCCGGGGACGGATGAAGCGGCTGCTGGACGAGAACGAGGTCGAGCGGGCCCGCACGAAGCCGCCGGAGGACACCAGGGCCTACTTCAGGGGCCGGTGTCTCGAGCAGTACGCGGACGACGTCGCCGCGGCGTCCTGGGACTCGGTGATCTTCGATCTGCCGGGCCGGGACTCGTTGCAGCGGGTCCCAACCCTGGAACCGCTTCGCGGAACGCGTAATCACGTCAAGGAGCTCCTGGACCGGTGCCGCACGGCGGAAGACCTGGTCAAGGTGTTGTCGGGCGGCTGACCCGGCCCCGAGAAGCGGGGCCCGCGCCGGGGTGGAAATCCCGGCGGCCGGGAATCATCGAGGTGGCCTCCGTACGTTGAGGAAACTGCGGAGCCGATGTCGGACCGGGCTTGTAGGGTCTGATCATCACCGATCGGCAGGAATGCCGACCTGTCGACCATGTCGGGCGAACTGAGCGGGGTGAGGGTTATGGCAACCAAGGACACCGGCGGCGGCCAGCAGAAGGCGACGCGCTCCACCGAGGAGGTCGAGGAGCAGACGCAGGATGCGCAGGCCACGGACGACCTCAAGGAGCGCCAGGAGAAGCTGAGCGACGACGTGGACTCGGTGCTGGACGAGATCGACGACGTACTCGAGGAAAACGCCGAGGATTTCGTGCGCTCCTTCGTGCAAAAAGGTGGCGAGTGAGGGTAAAGGTAGCGAGTTTGCCTTCGAAGTGAAGGTGGCGGGGGATGGGTGTGGCCGACGGGGAGCCGGGCGAGAAGTACTGCGCCGGTTGTGAGCGGTTCCTGGCCTTCGGGGCGTTCGCGAAGGACAGGAACCGGCGGGACGGCCTCCAGCCGCGGTGCCGGGAGTGTGTGGCCGCCTACAGCGCCCAGCACTACCGGCGCCGCAGGGAGGCCATGGGAAAGACCGTCCGGGAGAAGGTCGTGGTGCCGGAAGGGCACAAGCTCTGTCGCCTGTGCGGTGAGGTGAAGCCGCACGGCGAATGGCACCGCAACGCCACCGCGTCGGACGGGTTGTCCACGCGTTGCAAGGCGTGCCGGGCGGTCCAGGGCCGGCAGGGGCATCTGATGCGGCAGTACGGCATCACCGAAGCCGAGCGGGACGCGCTCATCGAGGCTCAGGTCGGCGTCTGTTGTATTTGCCTGAAGGCTCCACCGGAGCATGTGGATCACTGCCACAAGACGGGTAGGGTCCGTGGCGTACTGTGCTTCAGCTGTAATGCCGCGCTGGGGCAGTTCAAGGATCGGCCCGATGCCATAAGGCGGGCTGCTGCATACGTGGAAGGAAACGCGTGGAAGCCAACACTCGTAGCACCGGGCGTCTACCAGCTGCCTTCCTGACGCCCGGGTCGTCGTCGTTCATGGACTTTCTCTCCGACCATCAGCCCGAGCTGCTGCCCGGGAAGCGGCAGCTGCCGCCGGTGCAGGGGGTCGTCGAGGCGCCGCACGGCACGACCATCGTCGCCGTGACCTTCCCGGGTGGTGTGGTGCTCGCCGGTGACCGGCGGGCGACCATGGGGAACATGATCGCGCAGCGGGACATCGAGAAGGTGTTCCCGGCCGACGAGTACTCGGCGGTGGGCATCGCCGGTACCGCCGGTCTCGCGGTCGAGATGGTGAAGCTGTTCCAGCTTGAGCTCGAGCACTTCGAGAAGGTGGAGGGCGTGCAGCTCTCGCTGGAGGGCAAAGCGAACCGCCTCTCGACGATGATCCGTTCCAACCTGGGCATGGCCATGCAGGGTCTGGCCGTGGTGCCCCTGTTCGCGGGCTACGACGTGGACCGCGAGAAGGGCCGCGTCTTCTCCTATGACGTCACGGGCGGCCGGTCCGAGGAGCACGCCGGGTACGCGGCGACGGGCTCGGGGTCGATCTTCGCGCGCGGGGCGATGAAGAAGCTCTACCGCGACGACCTGACCGAGGAGCAGGCCACCACCCTCGTGGTGCAGGCCCTGTACGACGCGGCCGACGACGACTCGGCGACCGGCGGTCCCGATGTCGCACGCCGGATCTACCCGATCGTCACCGTGATCACCGAGGACGGCTTCCGCCGTCTGGACGACGAGGAGTCCTCCGGTATCGCCCGCTCGATCCTGGAGCGGCGGCTGGAGCAGCCCGACGGCCCGCGGGCCTCGCTGCTCTAGCCCCGATCGGTCCTTCGACGGTGATCAAGTGACTCTGACAGAAAGGGACGGATAACCGGTGTCGACGCCGTTCTATGTCTCACCCCAGCAGGCGATGGCCGACCGGGCGGAGTACGCCCGCAAGGGCATCGCACGTGGTCGCAGCCTGGTCGTGCTGCAGTACGCCGACGGCATCGTCTTCGTCGGCGAGAACCCGTCCCGCGCGCTGCACAAGTTCAGCGAGATCTACGACCGGATCGGCTTCGCGGCCGCCGGCAAGTACAACGAGTACGAGAACCTGCGGATCGGCGGTGTGCGCTACGCGGATCTGCGGGGTTACACCTACGACCGGGACGACGTGACGGCCCGTGGTCTGGCGAACGTGTACGCGCAGACGCTGGGCACGATCTTCTCCAGCGCGGCCGAGAAGCCGTACGAGGTGGAGCTGGTCGTGGCCGAGGTGGGGGACACCCCCGAGGGCGATCAGATCTACCGGCTGCCGCACGACGGTTCCATCGTGGACGAGCACGGCTCGGTCGCGGTGGGCGGCAACGCCGAGTTGATCAGCACCTATCTGGACCAGCGGCACCAGGACGGCATGAGCCTGGCGGAGGCGCTGAAGCTGGCGGTGCAGGCGCTGTCGCGGGAGTCGAGCGGTTCGCAGCGGGAGATCCCGAACGAGCGTCTGGAGGTCGCGGTGCTCGACCGTACGCGGCCGCAGAAGCGGAAGTTCCGGCGGATCACCGGTCGTCAGCTGGACCGGCTGCTGGAGGCGAACGGCGCTTCGACCGCGGCGGAGGCCGAGGAGGGCGAGGGCGAGGAGTCGGAGGACTCGTAGCCACGGGGCGGCTCTGGCCGCGTCGGTGAGGTGTGCGGTGCCCCGGTCGTGGGACGGCCGGGGCACTCGTGTGTTCAGGGGGCGCCCGGGGGTGCCGTGGAGCCCCGTACGACGAGTTCGACGGGGATGTCGCCCGCGGTGGGTGCGCGGCCCTCCAGGACGGCGAGGAGGGCGGTCATGCCGTGTTCGCCGAAGAGTTCGGCGTCGAGCCGGACGGTGGTGAGTTCGGGGTCGAGCGCGGTGGCGAGGGCGAGGTCGTCGAGACCGGTGACGGAGACGTCGTCGGGGATGCGCAGGCCCAGGCGGCGGGCGGCCTTGTAGGCGCTGGCGGCGAGTTTGTCGTCGTCGCAGACGATCGCGGTCGGGCGGGGCCGGGTGCGGCGAGGGCGGTCGCGGCGGCGGCGAGGGCGTCGTCGATGGAGATGGCCGCGGGGGCGGTGCGCAGGGTGGTGCCGGGGGTGGTGGCGAGGCGGGCGGCGAGTTCGCGGGCGCGGACGTCGAAGGTCCAGGAGGGGATGTCGGCGGCGAGGTGCAGGAAGCGGCGGTGGCCGAGGGCGAGGAGGTGGTCGGCGACCTGGCGGACGCCGTCGGCGATGTCGAGGTTGACGGTGGCGGCGCCGAGGCTGCCGTCGGGGTCGCTGTCGAGCATGACGAGAGGGAGTTGGTCGCCGCGGATGGCGGTGAGGGCGTCGGCGGCCATGGAGGAGGCGATGACGCCGTCGAGGGCGGCCTGTGCGGAGGCGAAGGGGTCGCGGGCGGGTCCGACGCCCTCGGGGGAGGGGTAGAGGACGACGCCGAAGCCGTGGTCGGCGGCGACCCGGGCGGCGCCGGTGTAGACGCCGGCGAAGAACTCGGTGGTGAGGGCCGGGACGACGAGGAGCACGGTGCGGGTGCTGCCGAGGCGGAGGTTGCGGGCGGCGAGGTTGGGGCGGTAGCCGAGGTCGCGGGCGGCCTCGCGGACCCGCTGCGCGGTGGGTTCGGAGACCCGGCCGCGCCACTTGTCGCCGAGGACCAGGGAGACGGCGGCCTGGGAGACGCCCGCGGCCTGGGCGACGTCCCTGCTGGTGGGTCGGGTGCTGCCTGGTGCCACCGTCGGGACGCTCCTTCGTATGGACTCGTGAACAGCGCACATGGTACGTATAGGAGCCGAAGTTATACGTACAACGTGAGCGCCGGAGGCGGGCGCCCGCGGTGACCTGGAGGGTCGGGACATGGCCACGGGGTATCTGGAGATCCTCAGGGCGCGGCACGCGACCCGGCTTCTGGTGGGGACGCTGGTGGGGCGGCTGCCGAACGCCACCGCGGCGATCGCGATCGTGCTGTTCGTGCGGGCGGAGGGCGGCAGTTACAGCCTCGCGGGCGCGCTCGCGGCGGTCTACGGGGTGGCGAACGCCGTCGGGCAGCCGCTGCTCGGGCGGCTGGTCGACCTGCGGGGGCAGCCCCGGGTCCAGTTGCCCGCGGCGGTGGTCTCGGCCCTGGCGATGGCCGCGTTCGCGTTCCTCGGCACCGACCGGCTCTGGCTCGCCCATCTCGCGGTGGCGGCCGCGGGACTGTTCACGCCGCCTCTGGAGGGCGGGCTGCGGGCGCTGTGGCCGCACGTCCTCGGCGAGGAGGAGCGGGTGCACACGGCGTACGCGATGGACGCCGTGGCGCAGGAGGTCATGTTCACCGTCGGGCCGCTGCTGGTGACCCTGTGCACGTCGCTGTGGTCGGCGCAGGCGGCCCTGCTGGTGCTCAACGGGATCGGGGTGCTGGGGGCGCTCTCGGTGGTGGTGTCGCCGCCGTCGCGCGCGTGGCGCTCGGAGCCGAGGGAGGCGCACTGGCTGGGCGCGCTGCGTTCGTCCGGGCTGCTGGCGCTGCTGGGGGCGTTCCTGTTCGTGGGGATCGCGCTCGGGTCCATCACGGTGGCGTCGGTGCCGTACGCGGACGCGCACGGGGGTGACGCGGTGTACGGCTGGCTGATGGCGGCGCTCGGGCTGGGCGCGCTGGTCGGGGGCGGGGTCTACGGGGCGCGCCGGTGGACGGGGTCCCCGGCGCGGCGGTTGCAGGCGCTGGTGGCGCTGCTGGCGGTGTGTTACCTGCCGCTGACGCTGATGCCGGGCGCGGTGTGGATGGTGCTGCTGTCGGCGCTGGCGGGGGTGTTCCTGGCGCCGGCGCTCGCGTGCGCGTTCGTGCTGGTGGACCGGCACGCTCCGGCGGGGACGGTCACGGAGGCGTTCTCGTGGCTGGTGACGACGTTCACGGTGGGGGCGTCGGTGGGTACGGGTCTCGCGGGGCCGGTCGTGGAGGCGGGCGGGGCGCGGTGGGGCTTCGTGGTGCCGGGGCTGGCCGGGGGAGTGTCGTTGCTGGTCCTGCTGGTCACGACGCGGGTGCTGTCGGGTCCCGCGGGGCGGGTGGTTGTCGCGGCTTCATCGGAAAATGATCCAAACCGTGCTGTCGAACCCCGTTTCAGCTCGGGTGATCGGGCGTAATGTTCAGTCATGGACCGCCGCATTTTCGGGCTGGAGAACGAGTACGGCGTCACGTGCACGTTCAGGGGACAGCGCCGCCTGTCGCCTGACGAGGTGGCGCGGTACCTCTTCCGCCGTGTCGTGTCATGGGGCCGCAGCAGCAATGTCTTTCTGCGAAACGGCGCACGCCTCTATCTCGACGTGGGATCACATCCGGAATACGCCACACCCGAATGTGACAACGTGACCGAACTGGTCACCCACGACAAGGCCGGCGAGCGCATTCTCGAAGGACTCCTGGTAGATGCCGAACGACGCCTGCACGAGGAAGGAATCGCGGGCGACGTCTACCTCTTCAAGAACAACACCGACTCGGCGGGCAACTCCTACGGGTGTCACGAGAACTACCTCGTGGCGCGGCACGGGGAGTTCTCGCGACTCGCGGACATCCTGATTCCGTTCCTCGTCACGAGGCAGCTCCTGTGCGGTGCGGGCAAGGTGCTGCAGACGCCCCGGGGCGCGGTGTACTGCGTCAGCCAGCGCGCGGAGCACATCTGGGAGGGCGTCTCCTCGGCGACGACGCGTTCCCGGCCGATCATCAACACGCGTGACGAGCCGCACGCCGACGCCGAGCGCTACCGTCGCCTGCATGTGATCGTGGGCGACTCGAACATGTCCGAGACGACGATGCTCCTGAAGGTCGGCGCGACCGATCTGGTGCTGCGCATGATCGAAGCGGGCACGGTGATGCGGGATCTGACGCTGGAGAACCCGATCCGGGCGATCCGCGAGGTCAGCCACGACATCACCGGGCGGCGCAAGGTGCGCCTCGCCAGCGGCCGGGAGGCCTCGGCGCTGGAGGTGCAGCGGGAGTACTACGAGAAGGCCGTGGACTTCTGCGAGCGCCGCGGGATCCGCACCGGCACGGTCGAGCAGGTCCTGGAGCTGTGGGGCCGCACGCTGGACTCGATCGAGGCGGAGGATCTCGACCGGATCGGCACCGAGATCGACTGGGTCATGAAGTACAAGCTGATCGAGCGGTACCGGGCCAAGCACAACATGACCATGTCGCATCCGCGGGTCGCGCAGATAGACCTCGCGTATCACGACATCCACCGTCGTCGGGGCCTTTACTACCTCCTGGAGAGGAAGGGCCAAGCGGCGCGGATCTGCGACGACTTGAAGATCTTCGAGGGCAAGTCGGTTCCGCCGCAGACCACTCGGGCGCGGCTGCGCGGCGACTTCATCCGGCGGGCTCAGGAACAGCGGCGGGACTTCACCGTCGACTGGGTCCATCTGAAGCTCAACGACCAGGCGCAGCGCACGGTGTTGTGCAAGGACCCGTTCCGGTCGGTGGACGACCGGGTGGAGAAGCTGATCGCGGGAATGTGATCGGGGTGGGCAACGCGATCCGGTGAAGGACCGGAACGCAACACGGGCGTCGCACGTTTTCAGTGCGGCGCCCTTCTCACGTCGTAGAGTTGCGCGCACGTCATCCGCAAGATCCAATCGATTGAGGCCCCCACCGTGCGCCGACGCTCACTCCTGATTGCCGTACCGACCGGACTTGTCGCGCTCGCCGGATGCGGCGACGACAAGTCCGACGCGAGCAAGCCCGCCGACAGCGCGTCGCCGTCCGCCTCCGCCTCGGCGTCCGCCGCGCCGCCGCCGAAGATCGTCGACGGGCCGCTGCCGGCCATCACGGCGGGGACGAAGTTCGACGAGAAGCCGACGGTCGCGAAGGGCAGCGGCGACCCGTCGAAGCAGCTCGCGGTGAAGACGGTGATCGCGGGCGGCGGGAAGCCGGTCGCGGAGAACGACTACATCCAGGCCAACTACCTGGGTCAGGTGTGGTCCTCGGCCAAGGTGTTCGACAACTCCTACGACCGCAAGACGCCGCTGCTGATCCAGCTCGCGCAGGGCACGATCATCGACGGCTGGCGTTACGCGCTGGCCGGGAAGAAGGCCGGGAGCCGGGTCGAGTTCTCGGTGCCGCCGACCTGGGGTTACGGCGCGCAGGGCAACACGCAGGCGGGGATCAAGGGCACGGACACTCTGGTGTTCGTGGTGGACGTCAAGGACACGTTCAACGCGAAGAGTTCGGCGAAGGGCAAGGACGTCGCGCAGGGCGACGCGAAGCTGCCGAAGGTCGGGACCAACACGGACGGCAAGGCCCCGTCGATCGACATCCCGAAGACGGACGCGCCGTCGAAGCTGGTGGCGGACTACGTCATCGAGGGCGACGGCGAGGAGGTCGGCGCCGACAGCACCGTCCTGGTGCAGTACAAGGGCGTGCTGTGGGACACCGGCAAGGAGTTCGACTCGACGTACAGCAGGAACACGCTGACGTCGTTCTCGCTCCAGCAGGTCGTCAAGGGGTGGGCGCAGGGTCTGACCGGCAAGAAGGTGGGTAGCCGGGTCCTCATCGTCATTCCCCCCGCGCTGGGCTACGGCGACAGCCCGCCGTCGGGCAGCGGCATCAAGAAGGACTCGGTGCTGGTGTTCTCGGTGGACATCCTGGCGAAGATGTGACGTCGTGGGATGTAAGACTGTGACCGTTGCCCCACCGCAGACCAAGCAGGAGCTAGAGACGTGAGCATCGAGAAGCCCGAGATCGACTTCCCGGGCGGCGAGCCGCCGGCGGACCTCGAGATCAAGGACATCTGGGAGGGCGACGGCGAGGTGGCCGCGGCCGGTCACACCGTCACCGTCCACTACGTCGGTGTCGCTTTCAGCACCGGCGAGGAGTTCGACGCGAGCTGGAACCGCAACCAGCCGTTCCGTTTCCCGCTGGGCGGCGGCCGGGTCATCAAGGGCTGGGACCAGGGCGTGCAGGGCATGAAGGTCGGCGGCCGTCGCCAGCTGACCATTCCGGCGCACCTCGCCTACGGGAACCAGAGCCCGACCCCGGCGATCCAGCCCGGTGAGACGCTGATCTTCATCGTGGACCTGCTCGGAGTCTGAGCGGGATCCGATCGGAGCCGATCACCCGGGGCCCATGCCTGACCAGGCATGGGCCCTCCGCTTTGTCGTGTCCCGCCGGGGCGGTACGGTCGACGCTGACAAGCACCATAGGGAAGGCGTAGGGCGTCGATGGCCATTGCCAAGGCCGAGCGGCTGATGAACCTGGCGCTGTGTCTGCTCGGGACGCGGCGCCCGCTCAGCAAGCGCGAGCTGCGCGAGTCGCTCGAGGCCTATCTGGAGGCGGGCAGCGACGACTCCTTCAACCGGATGTTCGAGCGCGACAAGGACGATCTGCGCGAACTGGGCCTGGTCATCGAGACCGTGGAGAACCTGGACGGCGAGACGGGGTACCGGGCCCGCCGGGACAGCAACCGGCTGCCGCCCATCTCGCTGGACGCCGAGGAGGCGGCCGCGCTCGGTCTGGTCGCGAAGGTGTGGCAGCAGGCGCGGCTCGCCGGTGCCGCAAGTGGCGCGCTGCAGAAGCTGCGGGCGGCCGGGCTGCCCGAGGACGTCGATCCGTACGAGGCGCACGGCGCCCTCGAACCGCGCATCCCGGTTCACGAGGCGGCGTTCGAGCCGCTGATGCTGGCCTGCCGGGACCGTCGGCCCGTCGTGTTCGACTACCGGAAGGCGACCGCGGCGCGGCCGGAGCCGCGCCAGGTGGAGCCGTGGGCGCTGGAGTGCTGGCGCGGTCACTGGTACCTCGCGGGCTGGGACCGCGACCGGGGTGCGGAGCGGGTCTTCCGGCTGTCGCGGATCACCGGGCGGGTGCGCAGCCGCAACGGCCTGTTCACCGCGGAGGTGCCCGACGTGGTCACCGTCCGGGACACGGTGGCGGGATGGGCGGGGGAGACGGCCGACCGGTCGGCGGTGATCCGGCTGCGCGCGGACGCCGGGTACCCCCTTCGGGCGAAAGCCACGGTGGTCCGGGAACTCGGTGACGGCTGGGACGAGTTGGAGATTCCGTACGGCCACGGGCTCGACGCGTGGCTGGTGGAGTTCGGTGCGGACGTGGTGGTCCTGGAGCCCGCTGAGCTGCGGGCCGACGTGGTGGACCGGCTGCGGGCCGTGGCCAAGGGCTGAGGGGGCGGAGCACAGTGGCAGGCAGACCGGTCAGGGCGGTCAACGCCATCGACCAGACGAGGCGGATGCTCTCGCTGGTCACGTATCTGAGGGAGCGTCCGGGCGCCCGGATCGAGGACGTCGCCCGTGCCTTCGGGGTGACGGAGGACGAGCTGGTCTCCGACCTGGACGTGCTGCCGATGTGCGGCACCAGCTTCCGGGGCGGCGATCTCCTGGACATCGACACCGACGGCGAGCGCATCTGGTGGCACAACCCGGCGGCGCTGGCGGCGGAGGCCGCCGAGCCGCTGCGGCTGGCCGCCGACGAGGCGACGGCGCTGCTGGTGGCCGCTCGTGCCGTCGCCACGCTGCCGGGGCTGCGGGAGAGCGACCGGCAGGCGCTGCTGCGGGCGACGGCCAAGGTGGAGACCTCGGCGGGGGAGGCCGCGGGCGCCAGTTCCCGGCTGTCGGTGACGTTCGAGGCCGAGGGCGGGGTCTTCGCGGACGTCGACCGGGCGATCTCGGAGCGCCGCAGGCTGTGGATCCGCTACTACTCGCCCGCGCGGGACGAGGTGACCGAGCGGGAGATCGACCCGATCCGCCTGGTCAGCGTCGGCCACACCTATGTCGAGGCGTGGTGCAGGCGTTCCGAGGCGCGGCGCACCTTCCGTCTCGACCGGGTCGCGGAGATCAAGATCCTGGACGAGCCGTCGGCGCCGCCCGAGGTGGAGCTGCGTGATCTCTCCGAGGGGCTGGTGCAGCCCGCGGCGGAGGATCCCGAGGTGGTCGTCGAGGTCGGGCCCGGGGGGCGCTGGGTCGCGGAGTACTACCCGCACGACAGCGCGGACGAGCTGGCGGACGGCGGGCTGCGCATCACCCTGCGCACACCGGACCCGGCGTCGTTGCGGCGGCTGGCGCTGCGGCTGGGCGGGGACGGCCGGATCGTCTCGCCGCCGGATCTCGCCGAGAGTGCCCGGCGGGCGGCGCGCGAGGCGCTGGCGGCCTATGACGGAGTGGTCCCGGCCGGTGTGCCGGGGGCGGGCGCGGCCGGGGACGGTCGGTACGACAGGCGGGAGCGGGAGCTGTGAGCGAGTCGACGACGTCCGAGACGCTGGGCATGTCCGTGGCGGCCGCGTTCGCCGGGATGAGGAACGTCGCGCCGGTCGTCTTCCGGGCGGGCTGCCCGGAGTGCCGGGGGCGGTTCGAGCTGGCGGCGAGCGCGCTGCGGCTCGCGATAGGCGCCACCAGCCGCACCACGTTCTACTCGTTCACCTGTCCGGACTGCGGTGCGGCGGTCCGCAAGCCGGCCGGGGAGCGGATCGTGGAGCTGCTGACGGGTGGCGGGGTCAGGACGCTGCGTCTGACCCCGACCGTCTAGGCTCGCGGCATGTTCTGGCCGATGCTCGCGGTAGCGCTGGGGTTCCTTGGTCTCGTCGTCCTCGGGGTGTGTGCCGTCCAGGTCTTCGTGGCGGCGAGACGGCTGGGCGCTCAGGTGACGGACGCGACACAGCGCATCAACCGGGCCGCGGCCGACCTGGAGCGGGCCGCGGAGAGCACCGCCCGCTCCGCGAAGACGTGGTGAGTGCCGTCCCGGGACCGGTGTGCCGGGTGGGCCGCAGGCGTTTTGCGTCACTTCGGCCTGTCACGTCGGCCACCCCGGCAGGTACGCTGCTGGTCGCGGTCCGGCGAACGAGGCCCGGGTCGCGGACCGGGAGTACGCACGGGGATTGCCTCACGTTCACCCCTGAGCGTTACGATCGCTGTCAACGCGATCGCTCGGACAGGCGTCCGACCGGTCGGACGGCACCCCACCCAGCCGCCTCGGTGAGAAGGTAAAGACTTATGTTCGGAAGGCTCGGCGCTCCCGAGATCATTCTCATCCTCGTCGTCATCGTCCTGCTGTTCGGCGCGAAGAAGCTTCCGGACATGGCCCGCTCGCTCGGCAAGTCCGCGCGCATCCTCAAGAGCGAGGCCAAGGCGATGAAGGACGAGGGCAGCGGCAACGCGACCGCCCCGGCCGACCCGCCCGCCACCGGCGACGCGCAGCGCACCATCCAGGCCGCTCCGGGCGACGTCACCAGCTCCCGCCCGGTGAACGAGCCCACGGACACGACCAAGCGCTGACTGACGAGGGCCGGACGTTCCCGGCCCGCCGCACGAGATGAGGACGTGGGTTGCCCAAGTCTGCCCGCACAGTGGAGAAGGACCCAGAGGGGCGGATGCCCCTGGCGGACCACCTTCGTGAGCTCCGCAACCGGCTCGCGAAGGCGATGCTCGCCGTCATCGTCGTCACGATCGTGGCCGCCTTCTTCTACAACGACATCATCAACATCCTGACGAAGCCCATCCTCGACTCCGTGGGATGCGGCAAGTCGTTCCAGGAGCTGGTGACACCGTCCGAATCGGGCGAGCAGTGCGCGCGCATCACCATCAACGGTCTGCTGGCGCCCTTCACCCTGGCCCTCCAGGTGTCGCTGATGGCCGGTGTCGTCATCGCCTCGCCGGTCTGGCTCTACCAGCTGTGGGCGTTCGTCGCGCCGGGTCTGCACCGCCACGAGAAGAAGTACGCGTACGGGTTCGTCGCGACCGGTGTGCCGCTGTTCTTCGCGGGCGCCTTCTTCGCGTACAAGGTGCTGCCGAAGACCGCGAAGGTGCTCATCGACTTCACGCCGCAGGACGTCGACAACCTGCTGCCGCTGGACGATCTGCTCCAGCTCGTGACCCGCATGGTGGTCGTCTTCGGGCTCTCCTTCGAGCTGCCCCTGCTGCTGGTCATGCTGAACCTCACCGGCATCCTCACCGGCAAGCGCATGATCGGCTGGTGGCGCGGCATGGTCATGGGGATCACCGTCTTCGCGGCCGTGGCCACGCCGAGCACGGACCCGCTGTCGATGCTGGCCCTGGCCGGTCCGATCTGCGTGCTGTACTTCGGCGCCGCCGGCTTCTCGCTGCTGAACGACCGCCGCAAGAGCCGTCGCGCCGCGGCCGGCCCCGGCGACGACGAGGCGTCCGAGCTGGATCTCACGCCGGAGGACATCGGCGAGATCGAGCGGATCCCCGCCGCCCGTGCCCTGCCCGAGCAGTCGACCGGTCCCGACCGGGTCAACGGCTTCGACGACGTCACCTGACGCCGGGCGCCCCGCGCCGCCTGCTCCACCCGCCACGGCCCGCCCGTCGCCCACGCGATCGGCGGGCCGTCGCCGTGCTGCCGTGAGCTGCGCGGATGGTGGCTCCGGCGGAATCGGATCCCGATAATGATCGTCCTGTTGTCAGTGCGGCCCGGTACGCTCGAAAGCACGATGACAGAGGATCTCTCACCGGCCGAGCGTTACGCGGCGTCCCGCAGGCGCGCTGTCGAGCAGGCCACCGCGCTCGCCGCCTTCCGCGAGATGTACGACTTCGACCTCGATCCCTTCCAGATCGAGGCCTGCCGGGCCCTGGAGGCGGGCAAGGGTGTGCTGGTCGCGGCACCCACCGGTTCGGGCAAGACGATCGTGGGCGAGTTCGCCGTCCACCTCGCTCTGGGCCAGGGCAAGAAGTGCTTCTACACGACGCCCATCAAGGCCCTGTCGAACCAGAAGTACGCGGACCTGTGCCGTCGCTACGGCGCCGACAAGGTGGGTCTGCTGACCGGCGACAACAGCGTCAACTCCGACGCCCCGGTGGTCGTGATGACCACCGAGGTGCTGCGGAACATGCTGTACGCGGGTTCGCAGACGCTCCTGGGCCTCGGCCATGTGGTGATGGACGAGGTGCACTACCTCTCCGACCGCTTCCGCGGGGCCGTCTGGGAGGAGGTCATCATCCATCTGCCGGAGTCGGTGACCCTGGTCTCCCTGTCGGCGACGGTCTCCAACGCGGAGGAGTTCGGCGACTGGCTGGACACCGTCCGCGGCGACACCGAGGTGATCGTCTCCGAGCACCGGCCCGTGCCGCTCTTCCAGCACGTGCTCGCCGGTCGGCGGATGTACGACCTGTTCGAGGAGGGCGAGGGCCACAAGAAGGCCGTCAACCCGGACCTCACCCGGCTGGCCCGGATGGAGGCGGGCCGCACCTCCTTCCAGGACCGCAGACGCGGCAAGGCGATGCGCGAGGCGGACCGGGAGCGGGAGCGCAGGCAGCGCTCCCGGGTCTGGACACCGGGGCGCCCCGAGGTCATCGAGCGCCTCGACGCGGAGGGGCTGCTGCCCGCCATCACCTTCATCTTCAGCCGCGCCGCCTGCGAGGCCGCCGTCCAGCAGTGCCTGTTCGCGGGGCTGCGGCTCAACGACGACGACGCGCGGGAGCGGGTGCGGGCGCTCGTCGAGGAGCGCACGGCCTCCATCCCCACCGAGGACCTGCACGTCCTGGGCTACTACGAGTGGCTCGAAGGGCTGGAGCGCGGCATCGCCGCCCACCACGCGGGGATGCTGCCGACGTTCAAGGAGGTCGTCGAGGAGCTGTTCCTGCGCGGCCTGGTCAAGGCCGTGTTCGCGACCGAGACCCTCGCCCTCGGCATCAACATGCCCGCCCGTTCGGTGGTCCTGGAGAAGCTCGTCAAGTGGAACGGCGAGCAGCACGCCGACATCACCCCGGGCGAGTACACCCAGTTGACCGGCCGGGCCGGGCGCCGGGGCATCGACGTCGAGGGGCACGCGGTCGTGCTGTGGCAGCGCGGGCTGAGCCCCGAGCACCTCGCGGGCCTGGCCGGCACCCGCACCTATCCGCTGCGCTCCAGCTTCAAGCCGTCGTACAACATGGCGGTCAACCTGGTCGAGGGGTTCGGGCGGCACCGGTCGCGGGAGCTGCTGGAGACGTCGTTCGCGCAGTTCCAGGCCGACCGGTCGGTGGTCGGGATCTCGCGGCAGGTGCAGCGCAACGAGGAGGGTCTGGACGGCTACAAGGACTCCATGACCTGCCACCTCGGGGACTTCGAGGAGTACGCGCGGCTGCGCAGGGAGCTGAAGGACCGGGAGACGGAGCTGGCCAGGCAGGGCGCCAACCAGCGGCGGGCCGAGGCAGCGGTCGCGCTGGAGAAGCTCAAGCCGGGCGACGTCATCCATGTCCCGACCGGCAAGTACGCGGGCCTCGCCCTGGTCCTCGACCCGGGGCTGTCCGCCGGTCGTTCCAACGGCCACCGCGGCTTCGAGCAGCACGACGGGCCGCGCCCGCTGGTGCTCACCGCCGAACGGCAGGTCAAGCGGCTGGCGACGATGGACTTCCCGGTGCCCGTGGAGGCGCTGGACCGGATGCGGATCCCGAAGTCCTTCAACCCGCGCTCCCCGCAGTCCCGTCGCGACCTCGCATCGGCGCTGCGCACCAAGGCCGGGCACATCCCGCCGGAGCGGGCCCGCAAGCAGCGGTCGCAGGCCGCCGACGACCGGGAGATCGCCCGGTTGCGCACGGCGATCAGGGCGCATCCCTGCCACGGGTGCAACGACCGTGAGGACCACGCGCGTTGGGCCGAGCGCTACCACCGGCTGCTGCGGGACACCTCGCAGCTGGAGCGGCGCATCGAGGGCCGCACCAACACCATCGCGCGGACCTTCGACCGGATCGTGGCGCTGCTGACCGAACTGGACTACCTGCGGGGCGACGAGGTCACCGAGCACGGCAAGCGGCTCGCGCGGCTCTACGGCGAACTCGACCTGCTCGCCAGCGAATGCCTGCGCGAGGGCGTCTGGGAGGGGCTCGGCCCGGCCGAACTCGCGGCGTGCGTCTCGGCGTTGGTGTTCGAGGCGCGGGTCAGCGACGACGCGATGGCGCCGAAGCTGCCCGCGGGCAGGGCCAAGGCCGCGCTGGGGGAGATGGTGCGGATCTGGGGGCGGCTCGACGCCCTGGAGGAGGACTTCAGGATCTCCCAGACCGAGGGGGTCGGGCAGCGCGAGCCGGACCTCGGGTTCGCCTGGGCCGCGTACATGTGGGCCTCGGGGAAGGGGCTCGACGAGGTGCTGCGCGAGGCGGAGATGCCCGCGGGGGACTTCGTGCGGTGGTGCAAGCAGGTGATCGACGTGCTGGGTCAGATCGCGGCGGCCGCTCCGCGGGAGGGCTCCACGGTCGGGAAGGCCGCGCGGAAGGCGGTCGACCAGGTGCTGCGGGGGGTTGTCGCGTACTCGTCGGTGCAGTGACGCGGGTGCGGGGAGTCGACTCGTGAACGGGCCCGGCGGGGCGCCCTTGAGGCGCCCCGCCGGGCCCGTCCCGTGCGCGGGGCGTTTCCCGCGGGGCGCGGTGGCGCGGAGGCGCGGGGTCGGATGGGCAACCGCCCTCCGGGTGGTCCCGGGCGGCCGTCCGGGACCGGGGCGTGCCGATGTTCACTCGTCACGGTGAGTGGTTTTTGTACGCCCGTACCCTGTGACGCACGGTGTGCGAGTGAATCCTCAGCGTGCAAATGACCGAGGGTACCGCCCCCGTGTGCCCGGTTTCAGGCGCTTGCTGAATATGACACGGCGATGATCCGGTCGGACTAAGCTCGCCCGCAGCGCACCGAGTTGAGGTGGAATCGTGCGCTTGTTCCCGGACTTCCCGAACTATCCGGAAAACCTGACATTCCACCTCGGCATGTCCGTTCCCCCCTGCACCCCCGACCCCCGCCGATTCCTTGCAGAAGGCCTACATGGTGAGTGTTCAAACCCCTCCCGGGCACCGCGAACTCCCTTACGCGCGGGTGCTGTTGCTGCCCGCCATACTGATGGCCGCGGTGACCGGAGGCGCCGTCGCCGCGGTGACGGAACCGGCCAGGGCGGCCGTCGGCTGGTGCGGTGCCGTCGCCACCCTGCTGGTGACCGCCACGGTCGCCGAAGCGGCCCGCCGCGGCCGGGCCCAGCGCGCCCGGCGCGCGGAGAGCGACCGTCACACCGCGCTACTGGAACAGCGCATCGCCTCCCACGAGCACGAGATGCTCCGCTTCGCCCACGAGATCACCCCCGCCGCCCTCGACCGGCTGCACAGCGGGGAATCCCCCGGAGAGGTGATCCGCCGCATCGGCGAGACCGACCCGTCCTACCGCGACCTCCCCGCGGCCCAGGTGCGCCTGCTGAAGACCGTCCTCGGCACCATCGACAAGGAGGAGGCCCTGCGCGACTCCTCGCAGCGCTCCTTCGTCGACATCGCCCGCCGCGTCCAGGCGATCGTCCACCAACAGGCCAAGGAACTGCGGGAGATGGAGGAGGACCACGGGCGCAACCCCGAGGTCTTCGACGACCTGCTGCGCCTGGACCACGGCACCGCCCTGATCGGCCGTCTCGCCGACTCCATCTCCGTCCTCGGCGGCGGGCGCCCCGGCCGCCAGTGGCCGCAGCCCGTCCCGCTGTACAGCGTGCTGCGCGGCGCGATGTCCCGCATCCTGGAGTACCGGCGCATCTCGCTGGACGTCATCGCCAAGGTGAACATCAACGGCGTCTCCGTCGAGCCCGTCATCCACGCCTGCGCCGAACTCCTCGACAACGCCACCCGCTACTCGCCCCCGCAGACCAAGGTGCACGTCACCGCCACCGAGGTGCAGACCGGCGTCGCCATCGAGATCGAGGACGCGGGCGTCAGCCTCAGCGACGAGGCCCGCGCCCGCGCCGAGGGCATGCTGGAGCGCGCCATGACCGGCGGTGACCTCCAGGACCTCGGCGAGTCGCCGCGCCTCGGCCTCGCCGTCGTGGGCCGGTTGTGCAAGACGTACGACATGCAGATCTCGCTGCGCACCTCCGCGTACGGCGGGGTCCGCGCCGTGCTGATCGTGCCGCGCGCCATGATGACCGACGGCCCCGCGCCCGGCGTCGCCCACGGGGTCGGCGCCACCGCGCTGCCCAAGGCCGAACTCGGCGCGCTCGAAGGCCCGAAGCGCCCGCCGAAGAAGCGGCGCCCCACCAGCCCGCGGATCCCGGCCGGTGTCTCCATGGTGGACGAGGTGCCCGAGGTCACCGAGTGGACCGCGGGCGGGCTGCCGCAGCGCCGCAGCCGGATGAAGACGCCGCTCAGCCGGCGGCTCGCCGAACAGGCCGCGATGGACCACGCCGAGCGCGAGGTGCTCGAGGCGCACTCCCGGTCCGCCTGGGGGGCGCCGCCGCCCGCCGCGCCCGACCCGGCGGAGCCCGAACCCGGCCTGTGGGTCGAGGCGTTCATGAACGGCCTCAAGGACGACCCGGACCCCACCGTGACCAGCCAGCCGAAGACCGAGCAGGCCCGTGCCGAGGCCGACGACGAGAGGGACCTCAAGTGATCCAGCAGCGTGCCAACTTCGACTGGATGCTCAAGGATCTCGCCGACGGCGTACCGGGCATCGAGATGATCGTGGTGCTCTCCGCCGACGGGCTGCGCATCGCCCGCTACGGCGGCGACCCCGACGCCGCCGACCGGGTCGCCGCCGCCTGCGCGGGCCTGCAGAGCCTGGCGGGCGCCGTCGCCCAGGAGATCCCGGACAGCGACGGCCGGATGAAGATGGTCATCATCGAGATCAACGGCGGCTACTTCTATCTGATGGCCGCGGGCGCCAACGCCTACCTCGCCGTCCTCTCCGACGTCGTCGCCGAACCCGGTCTGATGAGCAACCGCATGCGGGACCTCGTCATCCGGATCGGCGCCCATCTGACCAGCCCGCCCAGGCGCAACGGGCAGACCGTATGACTGCTCCGCGGCGCCAGCGGCGACACCCCGCACCCCAGCCGCCGTCCCCGTCCGCGGAGGAGGGCGACGGGAAGATCCCGGAACGGCTGTACGTGGTGGCGGGACCGGCCGGAGACCGCGCCGACCTCGACCTGGTCACCCTGATCGTGGCCAACGGCCGCCCCTCGCCGTCCGCCACCCCCGAGCAGACGACGGTGATGCGGCTCTGCGCGGCGCCCCTCTCGGTGGCGGAGCTGTCGGCCTACCTCAGCCTGCCGTACAGCTCGGTGACCGTCCTGCTGACCGAGCTGCTGGTGGCCGAACTGGTGCAGGCGCGCGCTCCGATCGTCCGCCAGGCGCTCCCCGACCGGAACCTCCTCGAAGCGGTGATGCATGGACTCCAACGGCTCTGACACCCTGCACGGACCGCGCACCACGGACCGGCTGCCGCAGTCGGCCGAGGCCGCCGCGAAGATCGTCATCGTCGGCGGGTTCGGCGTCGGCAAGACCACCATGGTCGGCGCGGTCAGCGAGATCAGGCCGCTGACCACCGAGGAGACCATGACGCAGGCGGGTCTCGGCGTCGACGACGACTACGGCTCCGAGACCAAGACCGCCACCACCGTGGCCATGGACTTCGGCCGGATCAGCATCACCGAGCAGCTCGTCCTCTACCTGTTCGGCACCCCGGGTCAGGAGCGCTTCTGGTTCCTGTGGAACGGCCTGTTCGAGGGTGCCCTCGGCGCGGTCGTGCTCGTCGACACCCGGCGCCTGGAGGTGAGCTTCGACGTCATGGGGCGCCTGGAGGAGCGCGGGGTGCCCTTCGTGGTCGCCGTCAACTCCTTCCCCGACGCGCCCCGTTACCCCCTCGAAGACCTGCGCGTGGCGCTCGACCTGGCCGACGAGATCCCCATCGTCGAGTGCGACGCGCGCCGCCGCGCCTCCAGCCGGGACGTCCTGCTGACCCTGACGCGGTTCCTGCACTCGCTCGCCCTCACCGGCGCCCTCACCTGACCCCCGGCCCCCACCGGCTCTTCCCCGGAGTGACCAACCGTGACGTCTGAACACACCTCCCCGAGCGAGGCGGACGACCTCGTGCTCGACCCGCCGCCCGGCTGCCCCGCGCACGGCCGCGGCCCCGGCGGACTCCACCGGCTCTACGGTCCCGAGGCGCGGGACCTGGACGCCCTCTACGAGCGGCTGCGCGAGGAGCACGGCCCGGTGGCGCCCGCGCTGCTCCACGACGACGTGCCGGCCTGGGTGGTCCTCGGCCACGCCGAGAACCTCCACATGGTGCGCTCGCCCTCGCAGTTCACCCGCGACAGCCGCATCTGGGGCCCGCTCCTGGACGGCATGGTCAAACCCGACCACCCGCTGATGCCGCACATCGCGTGGGAGCCCATCTGCTCGCACGCCGAGGGGGACGAGCACCTGCGGCTGCGCGGCGCGGTCACCAACGCCATGTCGACCATCGACCACCGCGGGATCCGCCGCTACATCAACCGCGCCACCCAGCGGCTGGTCAACGCGTTCTGTCGGCGCGGCACCGCCGACCTGGTCGGCGAGTTCGCCGAGCACCTCCCGATGGCCGTGATGTGCGAGATCCTCGGCATGCCGGAGGAGTACAACGACCGGATCGTGGAGGCCGCCCGCGACATGCTCAAGGGCACCGAGACCGCGATCGCCAGCCACGGCTACGTCCTCGGCGCCCTGCAACGGCTCACCGCCCGGCGCCGCGAGCACCCGGAGGAGGACTTCGCCAGCCACCTCGTCACGGACCCGGCCGGGCTCACCGACGACGAGGTCACCAAGCACCTGTGGCTGGTGCTGATGGCCGCCTACGAGGCCACCGTCAACCTGATCGCCAACGTCCTGCGGGTGGTCCTCACCGAGCCGGGCTTCCGCGCGCAGCTCAGCGGCGGACAGATGACGGTGCCCGAGGCGGTCGAGCAGTCCCTGTGGGACGAACCGCCGTTCAGCACGATCTTCGCCTACTTCGCCAAGCACGACACCGAGTTGGGCGGCCAGCGCATCCGCAAGGGCGACGGGCTGCTCCTCGGCATCGCCCCCGGCAACGTCGACCCGCGGGTGAGGCCCGACCTCGACGCCAACATGCAGGGCAACCGCTCCCACCTGGCCTTCGGCGGCGGCCTGCACGAGTGCCCCGGGCAGGACATCGCCCGCGGCATCGCCGACACCGGCGTCGACGCGCTCCTGATGCGGCTGCCCGACGTGCAACTCGCCGTCCCGGAGGAGGACTTGCGCTGGACGCAGTCCATCGCCTCCCGGCACCTGGTGGAGCTGCCGGTGTTCTTCGCGCCGAAGCCCGAGCAGGACGTGCGGGCCAGGCCGAGCCAGAACCCGCTGCCCGCGCCGCGCGCCACCTGGCAGGTCGGCATGCCGGCCGCCGCCCGGCCGCAGCCGCCCGCCGAACCCCCGCAGCCCGTCACCCCGCCGCCGGTCCCCGCACCCGGACCGGAGCCCCGCCCCGGCGCCTGGCAGCGGCTCGTGCGCTGGTGGCGCGGCTACTGACCGGCCCACTGCGGGTACGACGACCAGGCGCCGAGCGCGCGGACGCTGGTGAAGCGGTGCTCGATCCCGGTGATCGGGTCGGTGAACTCCAGGGCCCGCGCGAGCAGTTGGAGCGGGCGCCGGAAGTCGTCCGGCGGTACGGGGCCGGTGACGACCGGGTACAGGGGGTCGCCGAGCAGGGGCACCCCGAGGGCGTTCATGTGGACGCGCAGTTGATGCGTCTGGCCGGTGGTCGGCGTCAGCCGGTAGCGCCCGAGCCCGAACGCCGGTCGCCGCTCGGCGAGTTCGACCCGGGTCACCGCGTTCGGCTCGCCGTCCGTCTCGTAGGCGGCCAGCACTCCGCGCTCCTTCACGATCCGGCTGCGCACGGTCCTGGGCAGCGCGAGCCCGGGATCGTACGGTGCCACCGCCTCGTACTCCTTGCGCACCCGCCGGTCGGCGAACAGCGACTGGTAGGCACCGCGTTCGCCGGGGCGCACCGTGAACAGGACGAGGCCGGCGGTGAGCCGGTCGAGGCGGTGCGCGGCGCCCAGCGACGGCAGGCCGAGGCCGTGGCGGAGCAGGGCCAGCGCGGTCTGCGTGACATGGCTGCCGCGCGGGACGGTGGCCAGGAAGTGCGGCTTGTCGGCGACGACGATGTGGTCGTCGCGGTACACGATCGGCAGGGGGAACGGGACGGGCACCTCGGGGGGCAGGTCGCGGTGGAACCACACGTACATGCCCGGCACGTAGGGGGCGTCGGCGGGGACGGGCCGTCCGTCCGCCCCGACGATCCGGCCGTCGTCGAACATCCCCGTGATGACGGCGGGGTCCGCCGAGAGGCGCTGGGTGAGGTGCTCCCGCACGGTCTCCCAGGTGCCCTCGCCCGGCAGCCGCACCCGCACCGGATCGACCCCCTCGCGCTGGGGCAGGGGAGCGGGCGGTACGCGGCGACTGCGGGTCATGGCGGCCAGCGTACGAGGTGGGAGGCCGGGGAGGGGGTGCGCGGGGAGGGGCGTGCGGGGTGGTGAGGGGCGGCCGGAGGTGGCGCCGCCCGCGGGGTCACGCGGCGGGGGCCGCGCCCTCCTGCTCCACTTCGATGCGCGCGTTCCACTCCCGCTTGGACGCCTGCCAGCCGTCCTCGTTGTGGCCGAGCCGCCAGTAGCCGGAGATGGACAGGGCCTCGCGCGGCAGCGCGTGCTCGACGCGCAGGAGCTGACGCAGTTCCTTGACGAAGTGGGCCTCGCCGTGGACGAACGCGTGCACCCGGCCCGCGGGGAACTCCAGTGCCCGTACGGCCTCCAGGAGCCGCTCGCCGACCGGGCGGTCGCCGCGGTGCAGCCAGGTGACGTCGACGTCGGAGTCGATCTTCTGCTCCTCGTCGGGTCCGGAGACCTCGATGAAGGCGTGGGCGCGGGCGCCTTCGGGCAGCGCCTCCAGGGAGCGGGCGATCGCGGGCAGCGCGCTCTCGTCGCCGACGAGCAAATGCCAGTCGGCGTCGGGCGCGGGCGCGTAGGCGCCGCCGGGGCCCATGAAGAGGACCGTTTCACCCGGCTGGACGCGCTTGGCCCAGGGCCCGGCGAGGCCCTCGTCGCCGTGGATCACGAAGTCGAGGGTCACCTCGCGCAGCTCGGCGTTCCACTCCCGCACGGTGTACGTCCGGGTGACCGGCCACTGCTCGCGCGGGAACTCGGCGCGGATGCGCTCCATGTCGAACGGTTCGGGGTAGACGGCGCCCCCGGCGGGGAACAGGAGTTTCACGTAGTGGTCCGTGCAGGTGTCTGCTGCGAACCCGCCCAGACCCTCGCCGCCCAGTACCACGCGCTGCATGTGCGGTGTCAGACGTTCGGTGCGGACAACCTGCGCGGAGTGGGGTGTGCGCGGCTTGCGTGCCGGGCGTTCTGCCATGACGGCCTCCCTGTTCCCTTGCTTAGGTATACCTAAGTTAGCATCTCCCCGCGCTCCGGCCGAGTCCCCCACGGCGGGGGAGATGAATCTTGCCCGGCGCGATAAGTCCGTTTTCCCTCGACGAGAACACCGTTCTCCGGCTGGGATGCCGGAGGGCGCGTGGTGCGGGTGGGGAGGGTCCGGGGGCTACGCGCCGAGCGTGGTGACCAGGCGGTGCAGGGAGCCGCCGAGGCCCCAGCGGGTGCCCAGCTCCGCCACCGCGGCCGGGTCGCGCGGGGTGTGCGGGAGGGTCGGGTCGACGTCCGGGAGGGGGACGTCGTCGGCGACCTTGACGACCTTCGGCGCCACCGCGAGGTAGGGGCGGGACGCGTCGAGCCGCGTGCGCTGCGACGGCGTCAGCCTCGCCTTCGGGTCGTCGACGGCGGCGATGATCCCGGGCAGGTCCCCGAACTCGGCGAGCAGCTTCGCGGCCGTCTTCTCGCCGATGCCGGGGACGCCCGGCAGGCCGTCGCTGGGGTCGCCGCGCAGGGTCGCCAGGGCGGCGTACCCGCTGCCGTCCACGCCGTACTTCTCGCGCAGGGTGGACTCGTCGGTGAGCTGGAGGCTGCCGACGCCCTTGAGGGGGTAGAGGACCCGCACCCCGCGGGCGTCGTCCACCAGCTGGTAGAGGTCGCGGTCGCCGGTGACGATGTCGACCGGGCCCTTCGCCAGCGCGGTGAAGGTGCCGATCACGTCGTCCGCCTCGTAGTCGGGGACGCCGACCCGGGCGATGCCCAGCGCGTCCAGGACCGACTCGATGATCGGGACCTGCGGCGAGAGGGTGTCGGGGACCTCCTCGGTGTCCGGCCCCGACGGCTGCTCCTCGGCGACCCGGTGGGCCTTGTAGGTGGGGATGAGGTCGACCCGCCACTGGGGGCGCCAGTCGGCGTCCATGCAGGCCACCAGCTCGTCCGGGCGGTGGTCGCGGACCAGGCGGTCGATGAATTCGAGGAGCCCGCGCACGGCGTTCACCGGCGTGCCGTCCGGGGCCTTCACGGACTCCGGGACGCCGAAGTAGGCGCGGAAGTAGAGCGAGGCGGTGTCGAGGAGCATCAGTCGTCCGGTCACGTCTCGCATCATGCCGCACGCCACCGACAGTCACCGCCCGCGCGCGGGGGAGCGGGTGACGTGCCGCACTCCGTGGAGTGTGACCTGAATCACTCATGTGTTTGGTCCGGACCGGTTCGGGCAGGCGCGGCCTCGGAGCGATGCCGGTTGCTCATTCAACTGACCAGTGGTGCGCGGCGCTGTCGTCTCCCTTCCTTGCCGCCGAGACGAGAGGTTCGCGTGTCCTCCAGACTTGAGGCCCAGCACCTGTACAAGGTGTTCGGCAGACGTCCCGACGAAGCAGTAGAGAGGCTCCAGAAAGGAGCGGACCGCGAGGAGCTGCGCGCCGACGGCACCACCGCCGCCGTCATCGACGCCTCCTTCACGGTCGAACCTGGCCAGATATTCGTCGTGATGGGGCTGTCCGGGTCCGGCAAGTCCACGCTCCTGCGCATGCTCAACGGCCTGCTGGAGCCCACGTCCGGGCAGGTCCGCTTCGACGGGGACGACCTCACCGGGCTCGACGACCGCGCGCTGCGCGAGGTCCGCGCGAAGAAGATCAGCATGGTCTTCCAGCACTTCGCGCTCTTCCCGCACCGCAGCGTCCTGGAGAACGCCGCCTACGGCCTGGCCGTGCAGGGCGTGCCCCGCGCCGAGCGCGAGCGTCGCGCCGGCGAGGCGCTGGCCCTGTGCGGACTCGAGGGCTGGGAGAACTCCTGGCCCGACGAGCTGTCCGGCGGCATGCAGCAGCGCGTGGGCCTGGCCAGGGCGCTGGCCACCGACGCCGACCTGCTCCTCATGGACGAGTCGTTCAGCGCGCTCGACCCGCTGATCCGCAGGGACATGCAGGACCAGCTTCTCCAGCTCCAGCAGAGCCTCAAGAAGACGATCGTGTTCATCACCCACGACCTCAACGAGGCCATGCGGCTCGGTGACCGCATCGCCGTCATGCGGGACGGCGAGATCGTGCAGACCGGCAGCGCCGAGGACATCCTCATCCGCCCGGCCAACGACTACGTCGCCTCCTTCATCCAGGACGTCGACCGCTCCCGGGTGCTCACCGCGGGCGCCGTCATGGAGACGGACGTCCACGGCGACGAGGCCGACTGCGACTGCGAGACGGCGACCAAGGACACCCCGTTCACCGAACTCTGCGCGATCAGCGCCCGGTTGACCCACCCGGTCGCCGTGCTCGACAAGGAGCGCCACGTCGTGGGCGTGGTCCCGCGTCAGCGTCTGGTCGGTTTCATAGGCGACGAGCAGGCCGGTCCCGCCGCCTGCGACTCCCCGCACGGCGGCGGCAAGGTGGTGGCCCGTGCCTAGGATCCCGCTCGGCGACTGGGTCAACGACACCGTCGACTGGCTGCTCGCCCATGTGAACTGGCTGTTCGAGTTCTTCAAGACCATCTGCACCGGCACCTACGACGGCATCAACGCCGTCCTCCAGGCGCCCGAACCGCTGCTGCTCGCGGGCATCTTCGCGGTCCTCGCGTTCTGGCTGCGCGGCACGCTGGCCGGTGTCCTCACCTTCGTGGGATTCGCCTTCATCGACTCCCTCGAACTCTGGGACGACGCGATGGTGACCCTGTCGCTCGTCCTGGTGGCGACGATCATCGCGCTGGTGGTGTCGGTGCCGGTGGGCATCTGGGCCGCCCGCTCCGACCGGGTCTCCGGACTGGTCAGGCCGGTCCTCGACTTCATGCAGACGCTGCCCGCGATGATCTACCTCATCCCGGCGATCCTGTTCTTCGGCACCGGCGCCTCGGCCGGCATCGTCGCGACCCTGATCTTCGCGCTCGCCCCCGGCGTGCGCATGACGGAGCTGGGCATCCGGCAGGTCGACAAGGAACTGGTCGAGGCCGCCGAAGCGTTCGGCACCTCGCCCCGCGACACCCTGCTGCGGGTGCAGCTCCCGCTGGCGCTGCCGACCGTGATGGCCGGTGTCAACCAGGTCATCATGCTGGGCCTGTCGATGGCCGCCATCGCGGGCATGGTCGGCACCGGCGGCCTCGGCGGCGACGTCAACCAGGCCATCGGCCAGCTCGACGTCGGTCTCGGCTCCGAGGCCGGTGTCGCCATCGTCATCCTGGCGATCTACCTGGACCGCATGACCAGCGCGCTGGGCACCCAGGTCTCCCCGCTGGGCCGCCGGGCCGCGGCGCGGGCGCGGGCCGCCAAGGGCCTGCAGATCTGGTCGTACCGGCCGAGCCCGCAGATCGCCGTGATCGGCGTGGTCGTGCTGGCGCTGGTCGCGGGCGGCATGGGCGTGTTCGGCGGCTCGGGCGGTTCCACCGAGGTCGCCGACGGCAAGGACGTCGGCCAGGGCAAGAAGATCTCGATCGGCTACATACCCTGGGACGAGGGCGTCGCCTCGACCTTCCTCTGGAAGGAGATCCTGGAGCAGCGCGGCTACCAGGTGGAGGCCAAGCAGTTCGACGCCGGTCCGCTGTACACCGCCCTCGCGCAGGGCAGCGTCGACTTCGAGACGGACTCCTGGCTGCCGACGACGCACGCGGAGTACTGGAAGAAGTACGGGAGCAAGCTCGACGACCTCGGCGCCTGGTACGACCAGACGTCGCTGGAGCTGACGGTCCCGGCGTACATGAAGGACATCAACTCGCTGGCCGACCTCAAGGGGAAGGCGTCGACCTTCGGTGGCAAGATCACCGGGATCGAGTCCAGCGCGGGTGAGACGGGTCTGCTCAAGAGCAAGATCCTGAAGGCGTACGGCCTCGACAAGGAGTACAAGGTCGTCGACAGCTCCACGCCCGCGATGCTGGCCGAGCTGAAGCGCGCGATCAGCAAGAAGGAGCCCATCGTGGTTCCGCTCTGGTCGCCGCACTGGGCGTACAACGACTACGATCTGAAGAAGCTCAAGGACCCGAAGGGCGCCTGGGGCACGGGCGACGGCGTGCACACGCTGTCCCGCAAGGGCTTCGCGGACGAGAACCCGGTCGTCGGCAAGTGGCTCAAGGACTTCGAGCTGGACGAGAAGCAGCTCACCAGCCTGGAGGCCGAGATCAACAAGGCCGGCAAGGGCAAGCAGCAGGACGCCGTGCGGAGCTGGCTGAAGGACAACCCCGGTCTGGTCGACAAGCTGGCCCCGGTGGAGAACGCCAAGGCCGCCGCCGAGACCAAGCGGGCCGTGACCGTCGCCTGGTTCCCGTGGGACGAGGACGTCGCCGTCACGTACCTGTGGAAGAACGTGCTGGAGAAGCGCGGCTACAAGCTGAACCTGAAGCAGATGGACGTCGGTCCGGTCTACACGGGTCTCGCCGCCGGTGACCTCGACCTCAACTTCGACGCCTGGCTGCCGTACGCGCAGCAGAACTACTGGGACAAGAGCAAGGACCGGCTGAAGGACCTCGGCACCTGGTACGAGCCGACGTCCCTCGAAGTGGCCGTGCCGTCCTACGTGAAGGGCGTCAAGTCCCTGGAGGACCTCAAGGGCAAGGCGTCGACCTTCGACGGGAAGATCATCGGTATCGAGCCCGGCACCGGTGAGATGAACCTGCTGAAGACGAAGGTCCTGCCCGGCTACGGCCTGGACAAGGAGTACAAGGTCGTCGACGGCTCCACCCCGGCGATGCTGGCCGAGCTGAAGCGGGCTCTCGCCAAGAAGGAGCCGGTCGCGGTCGTGCTGTGGTCGCCGCACTGGGCCTACAGCCGCTACGAGCTGACCAAGCTCAAGGACGACAAGAAGCTGTTCGGCGAGGGCAACACGATCCGCACCATCTCCAACGAGAAGTTCCCCGAGCAGTACCCCCAGCTCACCGGGTGGATCAAGAAGTTCCGGATGAGCGAGGACGAACTCGGCAGCCTGGAGAGCGAGATCAACGAGAAGGGCCAGGGCAAGGTGGAGGAAGCGGTCGCCGCCTGGGTCAAGGAGCACCCGGACGTCGCCGCGCGGATGACTCCGCAGTAGCAGCCCGGCGACGGCACCGCCCGAGGGGCGGGTCTCCCCACGCGTCCTGACAGCGTGTGGCGGGGCCCGCCCCTCGGGTCGTTCCGGGCCGATCGCGGTCCCGTCGGCTCCGCGGGCACGGTAAGGATCCGGCCAACCACACAGCGCTACACCCCTGCCCAGACCTGACGGCCCCGGCGGCCGGTCCCGGCAGGCGCCCGCGGTCCGTGCGGGGGACCGTGCCGCTCCGCGCCGCGGCACCCCGGGCCGCCGTCCCGGTACGGACGACG
>NZ_FMCI01000245.1 GCF_900091845.1 Streptomyces sp. SolWspMP-5a-2 | reverse complement strand
GACCCGGACGCCCTCGCCGCCGCGCTCGCCGCCGAGGAACCGCAGACCGCCCTCCGTGCCGCAGGCGTCCTCGCCGCCCGCCTCGCCCGGGTCCGCCCCGGCACCGGGGAGACCGCCGCCGCCTGGAACCCGGACGGCACCGTCGTCATCACCGGCGGCACCGGCGGCCTCGGCGCCGTCCTCGCCCACCACCTCGTCACCGGACACGGCGTCCGCCACCTCGTGCTGGCCGGACGGCGCGGACCCGACGCGCCCGGCGCCGCCGAACTCGCCGCCGCACTGCGCGAGTCGGGCGCCGAGGTCACCGTCACCGCCTGCGACGTCACCGAACCCGACGCCGTGGCACGGCTGTTCGCCGCCGTCCCGGCCGAACACCCGGTCACCGCCGTCGTGCACACCGCGGGCACCCTCGACGACGGCACCGTCGAGACCCTCACCGCCGACCGCCTCACCGCCGTCCTGCGGCCCAAGGCCGACGCCGCCTGGCACCTGCACCGCGCCACCCGCGACCTCGACCTCGCCGCGTTCGTCGTCTTCTCCTCCCTCGCCGGTACCACCGGTGCCCCCGGCCAGGCCAACTACGCGGCGGGCAACGCCTTCCTGGACGCCCTCGCCCAGCAGCGCCGCGACGCGGGCCTGCCCGGACTCTCCCTCGGCTGGGGCCCCTGGGTGCCCACCGGCGGCATGACCGGCGACCTCGCCGAGCGCGACCTGGAGCGCATGTCCCGCTCCGGCACGCCCCCGCTCACCGTCGAGCAGGGCCTCGCCCTCTTCGACGCCGCCCTCGGCCTGCCCCGCGCCGCCGTCCTGCCGGTCCGCCTCGACCTCGCCGCCCTGCGCGGCCGGGGCGAGGTGCCCCCGCTGCTGCGCGGCCTGGTCCGCGGCCGCGCCCGCCGCACCGTCCGCACCGGCTCCGAGGCCGCGCTCGGCCTCGCCCAGCGGCTCGCCCGGCTCGACGACGAGGCCCGCACCGAGACCGTCGTCGACCTGGTCCGCACCCAGACCGCCGCCGTCCTCGGCCACGCCTCCGCCACCGACATCGACCCCGAACGGCCCTTCCAGGACCTCGGGTTCGACTCCCTCACCGCCGTCGAACTGCGCAACCGGCTCGCCGCGGCCACCGGCCTGCGCACCTCCGCGACCGTCATCTTCGACTACCCGACCGTCGCCGCCCTCGCCGCGCACCTCCTGGAGGAGCTGAGCGACGCCCCCGAACCGGCCGCGCCCGCCACGGCCCCGCAGTCCCGCGCCACCGCCGACGACCCGATCGTCATCGTCGGCATGAGCTGCCGCTACCCCGGCGGCGTCAGCTCCCCCGACGACCTGTGGCGCCTGGTCACCGAGGGCACCGACGCGATCGGCGGACTCCCCGTCAACCGCGGCTGGGACCTCGACGGGCTCTACCACCCCGACCCCGACCACCCCGGCACCTCCTACACCCGCTACGGCGGATTCCTGCACGACGCGGGCGAGTTCGACGCCGGGTTCTTCGGGATGAGCCCCCGCGAGGCGCTCGCCACCGACTCCCAGCAGCGGCTGCTCCTGGAGGCGTCCTGGACCGCCGTCGAGCACGCCGGGATCGACCCCGTCGCCCTGCGCGGCAGCCAGACCGGCGTCTTCGCGGGCGTCATGTACAGCGACTACTCGGCGACCCTCGCCGACGAGCGCTTCGAGGGCCACCAGGGCAGCGGCACCGCCCCCAGCATCGCCTCCGGGCGGGTCTCCTACGCCCTCGGCCTCGAAGGCCCCGCCGTCACCGTCGACACCGCCTGCTCCTCCTCCCTCGTCGCCATGCACTGGGCGATGCAGGCCCTGCGCGCGGGGGAGTGCTCCCTCGCGCTGGCCGGTGGCGTCACCGTGATGTCCACCCCGACCTCGCTCATCGAGTTCTCCCGCCAGCGCGGCCTGTCGCCCGACGGCCGCTGCAAGGCCTTCTCCGACGACGCCGACGGCGTCGGCTGGTCCGAGGGCGTCGGCGTCCTCGTCCTGGAGCGCCTCTCCGACGCGCGCCGCAACGGCCACCGCGTCCTCGCCGTGGTGCGCGGCTCCGCCGTCAACCAGGACGGCGCCTCCAACGGCCTCACCGCCCCCAACGGCCCCTCGCAGCAGCGCGTCATCCGGCAGGCCCTCGGCTCCGCCGGACTGACCACCGCCGACGTCGACGCCGTCGAGGCGCACGGCACCGGCACCCCGCTCGGCGACCCCATCGAGGCGCAGGCCCTGCTGGCCACCTACGGCCAGGACCGCCCCGCCGACCAGCCGCTGCTGCTCGGCTCCGTGAAGTCCAACATCGGCCACACCCAGGCCGCCGCGGGCGTCGCGGGCGTCATCAAGATGGTCATGGCCATGCGCCACGGCCAGCTCCCGCGCACCCTGCACGCCGACGCGCCCTCCCGGCACGTCGACTGGGAGAGCGGCGACGTCACCCTGCTGCGCGAGCAGACCGCCTGGCCCGAGACCGGCCGCCCGCGCCGCGCCGCCGTCTCCTCCTTCGGCATCAGCGGCACCAACGCCCACCTCGTCCTCGAACAGGGCGAACCCGCGCACCCGGCCGCGCCCCGGCCCACCGCGCCCGAGGCCGCGCCCACCGCACTGCCCTGGACGCTCTCCGGCCGCACCCGCCCCGCGCTGCGCGCCCAGGCCGCCCGCCTCCTCGCCCACCTCGACACCCACGACGGCACCGCCGCCGACCTCACCCTCTCGCTGGCCACCACCCGGCCCGCGTTCGAGCAGCGCGCCGTCGTCGTCGGCACCCCCGAGGACGCCCGCCGCGCCCTCGCCGCGCTCGCCGCCGACCGGTCCGACCCGGCCCTCGTCCTCGGCGAGACCGGCGGCGCGGGCCGCACCGCGTTCCTCTTCACCGGCCAGGGCAGCCAGCGCCCCGGCACCGGACTGGCCCTCTACGAGCGCCACCCGGTCTTCGCCGAAGCCCTCGACGAGGTGATCGCCCACCTCGACCCGCTGCTCGTCGACGCCCCCGCGGGCACCCCGCACGGCTCGCTGCGGGACGTCCTGTTCGCCGCCGACGGCACCCCGGGCGCCACCGCCCTCCACGAGACCGGCTGGACCCAGCCCGCGCTGTTCGCCCTGGAGACGGCCGCCTACCGGCTGGTCCGCTCCTGGGGCGTGCGCCCCGGCGTCCTGCTCGGCCACTCGGTGGGCTCCGTCGCCGCCGCGCACGCCGCCGGCATCCTCTCCCTCGCCGACGCCTGCGCTCTCGTCGCCGCCCGCGCCCGCCTGATGCAGGCCCTGCCCGAGGGCGGCGCCATGTGGTCGCTCCAGGCCTCCGAGGACGAGGTGCTGCCGCTGCTGAGCGGCCTGGAGGACCAGGTCTCCCTCGCCGCCGTCAACGGACCCTCCGCCGTCGTCGTCTCCGGCGACCAGGACGCCGCCGACCGGATCGCCGCCCACTTCGCCGACCTCGGCCGCACCACCCGCAGGCTGCGCGTCAGCCACGCCTTCCACTCGCCCCGCATGGACGCCATGCTGGACGCCTTCCGCGAGGTCGCCGAGAGCCTCACCTACCACGAGCCGACCGTGCCCGTCGTCAGCGACCTCACCGGCCGCCTCGCCGAGGGCGACGACCTGCGCACCGCCGACCACTGGGTCCGGCACGTCCGCTCCACCGTCCGGTTCGCCGACGCCGTGCGCGCCGCCCACGCCGCGGGCGCCGCCACCTACCTCGAACTCGGCCCCGGCGGCTCCCTGTGCGCCGCCGCCCAGGACACCCTCGGCGACGACACCGGCGCCGACACCGTCCCGCTGCTGCGCACCGACCGCCCCGAGGACGAGGCCGCCCTCACCGCGCTGGCCCGCCTGCACGTGCGCGGCGTCCGCGTCGACTGGACCGCCGTCCACCAGGGCACCGGCGCCACCGCCGTCGAACTGCCCACCTACGCCTTCCAGCACGAGACCTACTGGCCCGACACCGCCGCGCCCACCACCCGCCGCGCCGCGGGCGGCCCGGCCGACCCCGCCGACGCCGCCCTGTGGAGCGCCGTCGAGTCCGGGGACACCGCCTCCCTCGCCGGGCTGCTCGGCCTGCGCGACGAGGAGCACGCCTCGCTGTACGCGCTGCTGCCGTCGCTGTCCTCCTGGCGCCGCGCGCGGCAGGAGCGGGCCGTCCTCGACGCCGCCCGCTACCGCGTCGGCTGGCACCCGGCCGCCGCCGAGGGCGCCCCCGTCCTCGACGGCACCTGGCTCGCCGTCACCACCGGCGGCGCGGGCACCGACGTCCTCGACGCGCTGCGCGGCCACGGAGCCGTCGTCGAACGCCTCGACCTGGACGACACCCACCGCGACCGCGACCACCTCGCCGCCGCCCTGCGCGCCGCCACCGACACCCCCGACGGCGTCAACGGCGTCATCTCCCTGCTGCCGCTCGCCGACCCGGCCCGCCCGGACACCGAGCTGCCCGCCGGGTTCGCCCTCGGCGTCGTCCTCGCCCAGGCCCTCGCCGACACCGGCGTCACCGCCCCGCTGTGGACCGTCACCCGCGGCGCCGTCTCCACCGGGCCGGGCGACCCCCTCACCCACCCCGCCCGCGCCGCCGCCTGGGGCCTGGGCCGGGTCACCGCCCTGGAACGCCCGGCCCAGTTCAGCGGCCTCGTCGACCTGCCCGAGACCCTCGACGCGCCCGCCACCCAGCGCCTGGTCAGCGTCCTCGCCACCCGCGAGGGCGAGGACCAGCTCGCCGTCCGCGTCGGCGGCACCTACGCCCGCCGCGTGGTCCGCCACCCCGGCGACGAACTGCCCCGCGAGGACGCCTTCACCGCCTCGGGGACCGTCCTGGTCACCGGCGGCACCGGCGGCCTCGGCGCCCGCGCCGCCCGCTGGCTCGCCGACGCGGGAGCCGACCACCTGATCCTCACCAGCCGCCGCGGACCCGACGCCCCCGGCGCCGCCGAACTCCGCGCCGAACTGGAGGAGTCGGGCACCCGCGTCACCCTCGCCGCCTGCGACAGCGCCGACCGCGACGCCCTTGCCGCCGTCCTCGCCGCCGTCCCCGACGACGCCCCCCTCACCGGCGTCGTGCACGCGGCCGGTGTCGGCCAGGCCGCGCCGCTCGCCGCGACCCCGCTCGACGAGGTCGCCGCCGCGATGGCCGCCAAGACCCTCGGCGCCGCCCACCTCGACGCCCTCCTCGAAGACCACGACCTGGACTTCTTCGTCCTCGTCTCCTCCGTCGCCGGAGTCTGGGGCAGCGCCGGGCAGAGCGCCTACGCCGCCGCCAACGCCTACCTCGACGCCCTCGCCGAGCACCGCCACGCGCGCGGCCTCGCCGCCACCTCCGTGGCCTGGGGCCCCTGGGCCGAGATCGGCATGGCCAGCGCCCACCGGTCGGTCTCCGACAGCTTCGAACGCACCGGACTGCGCCTGCTCGACCCCGGCACCGCCATGACCGAACTCCGCCGCGCCGTCGTGCGCGGCGAGAGCACCGTCACCGTCGCCGACGTCGACTGGGAGCAGTACCACCCGGTCTTCACCGCCGCCCGCGCCAGCCGCCTCTTCGACGCCCTCGACTCGGTCGCCGCCCTGGCCGCGCCCGCCGCCACCGGCACCGCCTCCGAACTCGCCGTCCGCCTCGGCGGCCTCACCGGCGACGAGCAGGAGCGCCTCCTCGTCGACCTGGTGCGCTCCGAGGCCGCCGTCGTCCTCGGCCACACCTCCGCCGAGGGCGTCCCCGCCAAACGCGCCTTCCGGGACGCCGGGTTCGACTCGCTGACCGCCGTCGACCTGCGCAAGCGCCTGGTCGCCCTGACCGGCCTCGCCCTGCCCACCACCCTGGTCTTCGACTACCCGAACCCGGTCGCCCTCGCCCGCCACCTGCGCGGCGAACTCCTCGGCACCGCCGAGGGCTCCGCCGTCGCCCTCCCGGCCCCGGCCGCCTCCGACGAGCCCATCGCCATCATCGGCATGAGCTGCCGCTTCCCCGGCGGCGCCCGCTCCGCCGACGCGTTCTGGAACCTCGTCGCCGACAGCACCGACACCATCTCCGACTTCCCCGTCAACCGCGGCTGGGACGCCGACGCGCTCTACGACCCGGACCCCGACCGGCCCGGCACCACCTACTCCACCCAGGGCGGCTTCCTGCACGACGCGGGCGAGTTCGACGCCGGGTTCTTCGGCATCTCGCCCCGCGAGGCCGTCTCCATGGACCCGCAGCAGCGGCTCCTCCTGGAGACCACCTGGGAAGCCTTCGAACACGCCGGGATCGACCCCGCGTCGGTCCACTCCACGCCCACCGGCACCTTCATCGGCTCCACCTACCAGGACTACGGCGTCAGCATGGACGACGGGTCCGCGGGCCACGCCGTCACCGGGTCGAGCCCCAGCGTCCTCTCCGGGCGCCTCGCCTACTCCTTCGGCCTCGAAGGCCCCGCCGTCACCGTCGACACCGCCTGCTCCTCCTCCCTGGTCGCGCTGCACCTGGCCTGCCAGTCGCTGCGCAACGGCGAGTCCACCCTCGCGCTGGCCGGCGGCGCCACCGTCATGACCAACCCGATGCCGTTCATCGCGTTCAGCCGCCAGCGCGCCCTCGCCCGCGATGGCCGCTGCAAGGCGTTCTCCGACGACGCCGACGGCATGACCCTCGCCGAGGGCATCGGCATCCTCGTCCTGGAGAAGCTCTCCGACGCGCGCCGCAACGGCCACGAGGTCCTCGCCGTCGTCCGCGGCTCCGCCATCAACCAGGACGGCGCCTCCAACGGCCTCACCGCGCCCAACGGCCCCTCCCAGGTCCGTGTCATCCGGCAGGCCCTCGGCGCCGCCGGACTGACCACCGCCGACGTCGACGTCGTCGAGGCGCACGGCACCGGCACCGCCCTCGGCGACCCGATCGAGGCGCAGGCCCTGCTCGCCACCTACGGCCAGGGCCGCGACCCCGAACACCCGCTGCTGCTCGGCTCGGTGAAGTCCAACATCGGCCACACCCAGTCCGCCGCGGGCGTCGCGGGCATCATCAAGATGGTCATGGCGATGCGCCACGGCCAGCTCCCGCGCACCCTGCACGCCGACGAGCCGTCCCGGCACATCGACTGGTCGAGCGGCACCGTCCGCCTGATCACCGAACCCATGCCGTGGAGCCACGAGGACCGGCCGCTGCGCTGCGCCGTCTCCTCCTTCGGCATCAGCGGCACCAACGCGCACGCCGTCCTGGAGCAGGCGCCCGCCGTCGAGGCGCCCGCCGAGGCCGCCGAGCCGACCCTCCCCGCGGGCGGCACCCTGCCGTGGATCCTGTCCGCCGCCGCCCCGGCCGCCCTGCGCGACCAGGCCGCGCACCTCGCCGCCCACCTCACCACCGGCACCGCGCCGCACCCCGCCGACGTCGGCCACACCCTGATCACCGCCCGCTCCGTCCTGGAGCACCGGGCCGTCGCCCTGGGCGCCGACACGGCCGAACTCGTCGACGCGCTCACCGCGTTCGGCTCCGGCACGCCCACCACCCAGGTCGTGCACGGCACCGCCGACACCGACGGCCGCACCGTCTTCGTCTTCCCGGGCCAGGGCTCCCAGTGGTCCGGCATGGGCGCCGAACTCCTCGACACCTCACCGGTCTTCGCCGAGCGCTTCCACGAGTGCGCCGCCGCCCTGGCCGCCCACACCGACTGGTCCCTCGTCGACGTCGTCCGCCAGGCGGACGGCGCCCCCACCCTGGACCGGGTCGACGTCGTCCAGCCCGCCACCTGGGCCGTGATGGTCTCCCTCGCCGAACTCTGGCGGGCCCACGGCGTCACCCCCGACGCCGTCATCGGCCACTCCCAGGGCGAGATCGCCGCCGCCGTCGTCTCCGGCGCGCTCTCCCTCGCCGACGGCGCCCGCGTCGTCGCCCTGCGCTCCCAGGCCATCGGCCGCGTCCTCGCCGGAGCGGGCGGCATGATGTCCGTGCAGATCTCCGCCGCCGAGGCCGAGGAGCACCTCGCCCCCTACGACGGCGCCGTCTGCGTCGCCGCCGTCAACGGGCCCCGCTCCGTGGTCCTGGCCGGAACCCCCGACGCCCTGGACGCCCTCCAGGCCGAGTTCACCGCCCGCGACCTGCGCGCCCGCCGCGTCGCCGTGGACTACGCCTCGCACTCCGCGCAGGTCGAGCGCCTGGAGTCCGAACTCCTCGACGTGCTCGGCCCGGTGACCCCGCAGGCCGCCCGCGTCCCGTTCCACTCCACCGTCACCGGCGAACTCCTCGACACCACCGGCACGGACGCCGCCTACTGGTACCGCAACCTGCGCCAGACCGTCCGCTTCGACGACACCGTCCGCGCCCTCCTCGACACCGAGCACACCGTCTTCGTCGAGGTCAGCCCGCACCCCGTGCTCACCATGGCCGTCCAGGCCACCGCCGAGCACACCGGCCGCCAGATCGCCGCCGTCGGCACCCTCCGCCGCGACCAGGGCACCACCGGCCGCTTCCTCGCCTCCCTCGCCGAGCAGTGGACCCGCGGCGGCCGCGCCGACTGGGCCGCCGTCTACGCCGGGACCGGCGCCCGCAGGACACCCCTGCCCACCTACGCCTTCCAGCGCGAACACCTGTGGGCCGTGGGACGCCCGCAGGGCGCCGGCGCCGGGGACCCGGCGGACGCCGAGTTCTGGGCCGAGGTCGAGCAGCAGGACGTCGACTCGCTCGCCTCCCGCCTGCGCCTCGACCGCGACGCCCTCGCCCCGCTGCTGCCCGCCCTCTCCACCTGGCGCAAGCAGCGCCGCGACCGCTCCACCGTCGGCTCCTGGCGCTACCGCGCCACCTGGAAGCCGCTCGGCGCGCTGCCCGCCCCGCACCTCGACGGCACCTGGCTCCTGGTCACCGCCGACGGCACCGACGCCGACCGCGCCGCCGCCGTCCGCGACGCGCTCACCGCGCACGGCGCCACCGCCCTGCCGCTGGTGCTGAGCGCCGCCGACGCCGACCGCGACGCCCTCACCGAGCGGCTGCGCGCCCTGCCCGCCCTCACCGGCGTCGTGTCGCTGCTCGCCGACGCCGAGGACACCGGCACCGTCCACCCCGTCCTCACCGACGGCCTCGCCCTCAGCGTCCGCCTGGTCCAGGCCCTCGGCGACGCGGGCACCGACGCGCCCGTCTGGGCCGTCACCCGGGGCGCCGTCTCCACCGGCCGCGCCGACCGCCTCACCCGGCCCGCCCAGGCCATGGTCAACGGCCTCGGCTGGACCGCCGCCCTCGAACACCCCGACCGCTGGGGCGGCACCGTCGACCTGCCCGAGACCCTCGACCGGCGCACCGGCGAACGCCTCGCCGCCGTCCTCGCCGGGACCACCGGCGAGGACCAGCTCGCCGTCCGCGCCGGCGGTGTCCTCGCCCGCCGCATCACCCCCGCGCCCGCGCCCACCGGCGGCGACTGGAGCCCGCGCGGCACCGTCCTGGTCACCGGCGGCACCGGCACCCTCGGCCCGCACCTGGCCCGCTGGCTCGCCGACCAGGGCGCCACCGACCTCGTCCTCACCTCACGGCGCGGCCCGGACGCGCCCGGCGCCTCCGACCTCGTCGCCGAACTCGCCGAGCGCGACTGCCGGGTGACCGTCGCCGCCTGCGACGTCTCCGACCGCGACGCCGTCGCCGCGCTCCTCGACGGCCTCGCCGCCGAGGGCCGCACCGTCCGCAGCGTCTTCCACACCGCCGCCGTCATCGAGCTGCAGTCCCTCGACGAGACCAGCCTCGACGCGTTCGCGAAGGTCGTCCACGCCAAGACCGCGGGCGCCCTGCACCTCGACGAACTCCTCGACGACGACCAGCTCGACGCGTTCGTCCTCTACTCCTCCACCGCCGGCATGTGGGGCAGCGGACGCCACGCCGCGTACGTCGCCGCCAACGCCCACCTCAACGCGCTCGCCGAGCACCGCCGCGCCCGCGGCGCCCACGGCACCGCCGTCTCCTGGGGCATCTGGGCCGACGACATGAAGCTCGGCCGCGTCGACCCCACCCAGATCCGCCGCAGCGGCCTCGACTTCATGGACCCGAAGCTGGCCCTCGCCGGGCTCCGCCAGGTCCTCGACGGGGACGAGGGCTCCATCGCCGTCGCCGACGTCGACTGGGACCGCTACCACCCCGTCTTCACCTCCTCCCGGCCCACCGACCTCTTCGAGGACGTCCCCGAGGTCCACGCCCTCACCGAGGAGAACGCCGCCCGCGCCGCCGAGGGCGGCGAGTTCACCGCCCGGCTGCGCGCCCTGCCCACCGGCGAACAGGACCGGCTCCTGCTCGACCTGGTGCGCTCCGAGGCCGCCACCGTCCTCGGCCACGCCTCCCCGGAGGTCCTCTCCGAGCGCCGCGCCTTCCGCGACGTCGGCTTCGACTCCCTCACCGCCGTCGACCTGCGCAACCGGCTGGCCGCCGTCACCGGCCTCACCCTGCCGAGCACCATGGTGTTCGACTACCCGGACCCGCTGACCCTCGTCGGCTTCCTGCGCGGCCTGATCGGCGGGCCCGCCGCCGACGCCGACGGACCGGTGCGCACCACCGCCGCCGTCGACGACGACCCGATCGCCGTCGTCGCGATGAGCTGCCGCTACCCCGGCGGCGTCACCTCGCCCGAGGCCCTCTGGGACCTCGTCGCGGCGGGCGGCGACGCCATCACCGGCTTCCCCGCCGACCGCGGCTGGGACGCCGACGCGCTCTACGACCCGGACCCCGACCGGCCCGGCACCACCTACTCCACGCAGGGCGGCTTCCTGCACGACGTCGCCGACTTCGACGCCGGCTTCTTCGGCATCTCGCCCCGCGAGGCGCTCGCCATGGACCCGCAGCAGCGCCTCCTCCTGGAGACCGGCTGGGAGGTCATGGAACGCGCCGGGATCGACCCCCACACCCTGCGCTCCAGCCTGACCGGCACCTTCATCGGCGCCAGCTACCAGGACTACAGCGCGGGCGGCGCCAGCACCGAGGGCGCCGAGGGCCACCTCATCACCGGCACCATCTCCAGCGTCATGTCCGGCCGCCTCGCCTACACCTTCGGCTTCGAGGGCCCCGCCGTCACCCTGGACACCGCCTGCTCCTCCTCCCTGGTCGCGCTGCACCTGGCCTGCCAGTCGCTGCGCAACGGCGAGTCCACCCTCGCCCTGGCCGGCGGCGTCAGCGTGATGGCCACCCCGCAGGCCTTCACCGGCTTCAGCAGGCAGCGCGCCATGGCCCCCGACGGACGCTGCAAGGCGTACGCCGAGGGCGCCGACGGCATGAGCCTCGCCGAGGGCGTCGGCCTCGTCCTCGTCGAGCGGCTCTCCGACGCCCGCCGCAACGGGCACCCCGTCCTCGCCGTCATCCGCGGCTCCGCCGTCAACCAGGACGGCGCCTCCAACGGCCTCACCGCCCCCAACGGGCCCTCCCAGGCCCGCGTCATCCGGCAGGCCCTCGCCAACGCCGGGCTCACCGCGGGCGACGTCGACGTCGTCGAGGGCCACGGCACCGGCACCGCCCTCGGCGACCCGATCGAGGCGCAGGCCCTGCTGGCCACCTACGGCCAGGACCGGCCCGCCGAACGGCCGCTGCTGCTCGGCTCGGTGAAGTCCAACATCGGCCACACCCAGATGGCGTCCGGCATCGCGGGCGTCATGAAGATGGTCATGGCGATGCGGCACGGCACCGTCCCGCGCACCCTGCACATCGACACCCCCTCCAGCCACGTCGACTGGACCTCGGGCGCCATCGACCTCGCCACCGACACCGTGCCCTGGCCCGAGACCGGCCGCCCCCACCGGGCCGGCATCTCCTCCTTCGGCCTCTCCGGCACCAACGTCCACACCATCGTCGAGCAGGTCGTCGCCGACGAGCCCGCCCCCGCGCCCGCCACCGCCCCCGACGCGCTCCCCGACGGCGTCCCCGCGGTGCTCTCCGCCCGCACCGCCACCGCCCTGCGCGACCAGGCCGACCGCCTCCTCACCCACCTCACCGACCACCCCGCGCTGCCGCTGACCGACCTGGCCGCCTCCCTCGCCGGGTCCCGCGCCGCCCTCGAACACCGGGCCGCCGTCCTGCCCGGCGACCGCGAGCACCTGCTGCGCGCCCTCACCGCGCTGCGCGACGGCACCCCCGACGGCGCCCTCCTCACCGGCAGCCCCGCCCGCGGCAGGCTCGCCTTCCTCTTCACCGGGCAGGGCAGCCAGCGCGCCGCCATGGGCCGCGAACTGTACGACCGGTACCCGGTGTTCGCCGACGCCCTGGACGCCGTCCTCACCCACTTCGACCAGGAGCTCGACCGTCCGCTGCGCGAGGTCCTGTTCGCCGGGGACGACACCCCGGAAGCGGCCCTGCTGCACGACACCGCCTACACCCAGCCCGCCCTCTTCGCCCTCGAAGTCGCCCTGTACCGGCTCGTCGAGTCCTGGGGCGTGCGCCCCGACAGCGTCGCGGGCCACTCCATCGGCGAGATCGCGGCCGCGCACGTCGCCGGGGTGTTCTCCCTGGCCGACGCCTGCACCCTGGTCGCCGCCCGCGGCCGCCTGATGGCCGCCCTCCCGTCCGGCGGCGCCATGATCGCCGTCGAGGCCGCCGAGGACGAGGTGCTGCCGCTGCTGAGCGGCCTGGAGGACCAGGTCTCCCTCGCCGCCGTCAACGGCCCCCGCGCCGTCGTCGTCGCCGGGGACGCCGAACCCGTCGCCCGGGTCGCCGCCCTCCTCGCCGAGGACGGCCGCCGCACCCGAGCGCTGCGGGTCAGCCACGCCTTCCACTCGCCGCGCATGGACGCCATGCTCGACGACTTCGCCCGCGTCGCCCGCACCCTCACCTACCGGGCGCCGCTGCTCGCCGTGGTCTCCACGGTCACCGGCGACCTCGCGGGCGCGGCCGAACTCACCACCCCCGACTACTGGGTCGGCCAGGTCAGGGCCACCGTCAGGTTCGCCGACGCGGTCCGCGCCCTGCACCGCCAGGGCGTCACCTCCTACCTCGAACTCGGCCCCGACGGCACCCTGTCCGCCGCCGCCCGCGCCGTCCTCGACGACACCGAGGGCACCCCGGCGGACCACCCCGCCACCACCGTGCCCGCGCTGCGCCGCGACCGCGCCGAGGCGCCCTCCCTCACCGCCGCCCTGGCCCGCCTGCACGTCGACGGCACCCCCGTCGACTGGAGCGCCGTCCTGGAGGGCACCGGCGCCCGCCGCGTCGACCTGCCCACCTACGCCTTCCAGCGCAGCCGCTACTGGCCCGACACCACCGCCGCGCCTGCCGCCGCCCACGGCACCCCCGACCACGGCACCGACGCCGCCTTCTGGGCCGCCGTCGAACGCGCCGACCTGCCCGCCCTCGGCGCCGACCTCGGCCTCGACGACGACACCGTCGCCGCCCTCGTCCGGCGCTCTCCTCGTGGCGGCGCCGCCGCACCGAG